>JACPFE010000151.1 GCA_016183145.1 Deltaproteobacteria bacterium
ACGGATATCAACCGCCGCGCGGTGGAGGTCTTGACGGCTGGAGAGCAGTTCGGCCACCCGATGATGGCTCCTCCCGGGACGCCGGCAGACCGGGTGCAAATTCTGCGTGAAGCGTATTTGAAGGCGATGAGAGATCCCGAACTCATCGCCGAGGCCCAGAAGGCGCGCTGGGTGATCGAGCCCGTGTCAGGCGATGAGCTGCAAGCCGTGGCCGAGCGCATCATGGTCCAGCCGCCGCAAGTGGTAGAGCAAGTCAAAAAGATTCTGCGAGTGAAATAGGCCGGGCGAAAAAAGGTTCGCGGGATTTACTTAACCGAGGGGTTCTGGGACATTTGCTTGAGTGGGCAACTTCGCACTCCGGCAACCAGCGTAAATGCCCACGGCATGTTATATAGTTTAAATAATGGTCGGCGAAATCAAAATGCATGATGTAGTCGCCCTGCTGCAAGACGTGCAGACGAAGCACTTCGAGAGCGGCCAGGCCCTGGTTCTACGCCGTGGTCAGATCGGCACTGTCGTAATGACCTATCCGGACGGCGCCTACGAAGTCGAGTTCGCGGATCGCGACGGTCGGGCGTTCGCTATCCTACCGCTCCGGCCCGACCAGTTAATGGTTCTCCACGACACGCCTGATTTCGCGGCGGCATAGCAAAGGCGCCAACCTCAGCGGCGCGGGTATTTGCGGCGCCTATTTCCCCGGGAAATTAACAGCCGCAGAAATCACCTTCTCCGTTATTCACGGGAAACGACCCATTAGACAGCGCAGAACGGGACCATGGTATCGTTCGATCATGTTTGCAAAGTCAGACTTTTAATTTGCAAAGCGGCCCGGGACGGCTTACACCTCTCCTTTGGTTGTTCCCCGTAGGGTTCCCATTGGCCATGGGCAGGAACATTCTAAATCCTTGGCACCAGCATCAACGATTCACGCGTCTCCCGCGCCTACTTCTCTGCCGAATACCCTCATTAGGGTCATTGCTTGACTTTGCATGACTACGATAAATAGAGTCCACGTATATTCGACAACTTCGACTCGAAGTCGAAGAGACGCTGTACTATGTAACGGTGCGGGGCAATGAGCGATGAGACATTTTCTCGATGAGGCAATTCGACTATGCAAAGTCAAGCAATGACCCTGAAGTCCGAAAACAAGGCGCGGCGGGCATGGAATGTTCAACCGACTCCTCTTGCGCTACTCGCGTGCGAGATTGTTTAGATGTGGCACGACCCCACGGTCCTCCGACCTCAAAGGCTCCTGAATATACAGAAGCAGCTTTCAACGTTTGTCGGATTGGGTCATCACAGGCAGCTTTACAAATCATTGTCTCCATTGTAAAAGCAGTCCCAGTGAAGCGTCGCGAACCGTAATATACAGAAGGAACGCAGTTCTATACGGAACTAGATAATCTTGGATGACGGTCGGGTGCGGTAACAATGGCAAGAAAGCAGTGGGTGTTGTCGCCGCATACCGGAGGGAGCAAGGCTCCGGTGGCTGTGCAGGATGAAACGCGGCGCCGCATTCTCCGCCACGCTGAGCGGCATTACCGTGGCTTGTTCACGCGCATCGAGGTCAGGTTCAGGGGACAGTTCTGCTACATTGATGCCTTCACCGAGCCGGCGCGGCCAAGTAAGAGGACGCTTGAGTTGCTAAACGAAACCCTTGACGAACACATGGCGCGATTGCGAGGTGCACCAACGCATCTATGTCGACTCCGCTATTCCAAGGGCCGCGACCGGTGGAGTGTCGCCTTCTACACTTACAGTCACGAGAAGTACGAGCCATGCTTCTTTCCCGACGGGGAAGCGTTCGGTTCCGTAGAGGATGCATTCGATGTGGGTGCTGTGTACCTGCGCGCCGGGTGAGCCGTCTAACCGCCGCTGGAGCCGATAATCACATTGCTGAGGAATGACTCGATTTTTGGTAACGGCTCAGCGACATAGCGTTGGGTCTCGTCAAAAATAACTCGCCAAATGTCGTCCAAGGATTGGCCATGTTGCAAGCGGCCGAACTTACCACCTCCATCAATTCAGTTCGCACACAGCTGCCAATAATTGACAATTGCGGTCCGCAACCATCAGACCGGCAACTTTAGAGTCGCGACTCGCGATCCCGCTACGCGGTTTAGTCCATCTGCCTTCTCAAGAAAGTCGGGATGTCGAATTTGTCATCCTCGTCTTTATCCGCCGCGAGCTGAAAGTTGGTCTTGTTCAAGGTCACCGTTTCGGTCTCTTCGCTGCCCGGTTTCTTGCGCTGCCAGGTGGGAGCGTCTTGATCGTCGATGATGGTGCCCAGGTGAACCACCTTTCGGTTTTTCTGCAGCGCCGATCTCAGGGGCGCAACCACCGGGGCGCTTGCCGGTTTGACCTCGACCTTGTCCTCGCCGAATCCGGTGGCGATCACGGTGATGCGGATCTCATCTTTGATGTCGTCATCGATCACCGCGCCGAAGATGATATTGGCATCGTCATGGGCCTCTTCCTGGATCATCGAAGCGGCCTCGTTGACCTCGTGCAGGCAGAGGTCCGGCCCGCCGGTGATGTTAATCAGCACGCCGCGGGCGCCTTGGATCGAGATGTCTTCGAGCAGCGGGCTGGAGATCGCCTTTTGCGCCGCTTCGATGGCGCGGTTCTCGCCGGAAGCCGACGCCGCGCCCATCAGCGCCAGACCCATCTCGGCCATCACGGTGCGCACGTCGGCGAAGTCGAGATTGATCAGCCCCGGGGTGATGATCAAATCGGAAATACCGCGCACGGCTTGCAAGAGCACATCATCGGCTCTATGAAACGCCTCCAGCATGGTGGTGGTCTTGGCAGCGATACTCAGCAGGCGCTGGTTGGGAATGACGATCAGGGTATCGACCGTCCGCTTCAGCTCCTCGATTCCCTGCTCGGCCTGGCGCAACCGCTTCTTGCCCTCGAAGACAAAGGGCTTGGTTACCACGCCGACCGTCAAAGCGCCGACTTCCCGCGCCACCTGCGCGATCACCGGCGCGCCGCCGGTGCCGGTGCCGCCGCCCATGCCGGCGGTAATGAAGATCATATCGGCGCCTTCGAGATATTCACGGATACTTTCCTGGTCCTCCATGGCGGCGCGCCGTCCGATCTCCGGGTTGGCGCCGGCGCCCAAACCTTTGGTGACCTGGCTGCCCAGTTGAATCCGGACCGGCGCAAGGCTCTCCTCGAGCGACTGGGCGTCGGTATTGGCCGTCATGAAATCGACGCCGCTGAGTTTAGCGCCGATCATGGTATTCACCGCGTTGCCGCCGCCGCCACCGATGCCGATGACTTTAATGCGGGCGGTCATTGAATTTCGCTCTACCAGCTCAAACATAGACTTTCCTCCTCCAATTAAGGGTCAATAATTTTGCCTATGGACTAAAAAAATTCGCTTAACCAATCGGACATGCGATGTTTAACTTTGGAAAAAATTCGGTCATCGTGCATGCGGAAATAAGTCCGCTCCTGCCGCTTCATGCCGTAGAGCAGCAGGCCGATGCCCGTGGCGTAAACCGGGCTGGCGATGATGTCGACTAAACCGCCCACGTGCATGGGCACGCCGAGCCGCGTCGGCATGCGAAAAATCCCTTCCGCCATCTCGACGGCTCCCGCCAGCAGCATCGACCCGCCGGTCATCACCGCGCCCGACGCCAGCGCACCGTCAAAACCCGTCTTGGCGATTTC
This sequence comes from Deltaproteobacteria bacterium, assembly GCA_016183145.1. Taxonomy (GTDB): domain Bacteria; phylum Desulfobacterota; class Binatia; order UBA9968; family UBA9968; genus JACPFE01. Next base: position 3,682 of record JACPFE010000151.1, read on the forward strand.
TTTTTGTACGAGTTCGAACAGCTCGTCGAGGCGCGGTTCGATGATCTCGCAGAGAATCTGCCGCGAAACGCTGCCCGGCGCTTTACCGCCGGCGCTCGGCACCTCGACCCGCTCTTCCCCCGAAGCCATGGATGCTTTGGCGAAACCATAGCGCTGTTTGATGCGTTCGGCGTCGGCGAAGGGCGTGCGCAGGCCAGCGGCGATATCGCTGGTGACATGGTTGCCGCCGATGGCGATCACCGCCGTGTGCTTGACCGCGCCATCGTGGAAGATCGCCAGATCGGTGGTGCCCCCGCCCATGTCGATGAGCGCGACTCCCAGCTCGCGCTCCTCATCGGTGAGCACGGCTTCGGCGGACGCCAGCGGCTCCAAGACGATGTCGGCGACATTGAGATCGGCGCGGTTGCAACTCTTGACGATGTTCTGCGCCGAGGTCACGGCGCCGGTGACGATATGCACCCGCGCCTCCAGGCGCACGCCCGACATGCCGAGCGGTTCCCGGATGCCGTCCTGGTCGTCGATGATGTACTCCTGCGGCAAAATATGGAGCACCTCGCGGTCCAGCGGAATCGCCACCGCCTTGGCCGCGTCGATGACGCGATCGACGTCGCGCTGACTCACCTCTTTGTTTTTCACCGCCACGATCCCGTGGCTGTTGAACCCCTTGATATGGCCGCCGGCGATGCCGACAAAAACGGTGTGGATTTCACAACCGGCCATCAGCTCGGCTTCTTCGACGGCCTTTTTGATCGAGGTGACCGTGCTCTCGATGTTGACGACTACACCTTTACGCAAGCCCTGCGAGGTATGGGTGCCCACGCCGATGACTTCGATGCCTTGCTCGGTCATCTCGCCGACCACGGCGCAAACCTTCGAAGTGCCAATATCCAGGCCGACGACGACGTTGTTATTCTTTCCCATAGCTGTCTTCGCTGCGCTCAGAATCGCAAATTTCAGATCTCAGATATTGGTTGGCGGACTCGTGCCGGCACGGCTCGTCTACCTTTGAACTCTTGAACCATTGAACCCTTGAACTTTCCGCAGTCGCGCCACGACTTGGTCATTAAAGCTCACGTCCAAGGAGGCCAGGCGCGCCTCGTTGCCCTTCCACAGGGCGAGCACCCGATCGAGCCGCTTGAGCTTCGCATCCCAGTCGCCCCAGCCCATCTTCAGCGCCACGGGGAAAGCCGTGGTATAAACCACCAGGCGCCCCGACTCGTCAAAATGAATCTCTGAAAGCGTGCGCGAGTCTTTAGCCATCAAATCGCCGAGCCGGACGGCATCCTGGATTTTCCCTCGCAGCGTCGGATTCGTCCTGGCGAGTTGCTCGGGACGCAACCCGGTCAACAGCGGAAAGTTCACGTTCTCTCCCGCGCCCACTTCTTTAAAGATCACGCCGTCGGCATCGACGTAGTAGAGCTGCCCAAGGGCGACGACGGCCTTGGGGGCACGCTCTTCCACTTCGATAACGACGCGGCGAGGAAAATCGCGGCGCACCAAGACGCGGCGCACCCAGGGGTGCTTGGCAACTTTTTTTTCGATTGCACCGGGCTCGATCTTCCAGAGGTTCATGCCGTGCCTGAGCCCCGCCATGGCGACGATCTCATCGCCGCCAACCTTTTCGCCGCCACGCACCTGAATCTCGCGCACGAAGAAATAGCGATTTTCGAAAAATAAGGCGGGCGCGGCCGTCAAGGGAGCGTGCCAGCGATAGGCGGCGACGCCGAGTATTGATAGAATTGCGACGCCGCCGAGCCAGATAAGTGTTCGGCGTGCGCCCCGTTCGTTTCGTTTGCGGTTGTCTCTGCGGTAGAGCGTGAGTTTCATCGCTGTTGCTCCGGCTTACTCTACGTCCCATTCTCCCAGCCGCCTGACTTCCGCCGCCAGCTCGACCGCGAATTGTTTTTTCACCTCGGCACGCGCTAGTTCCATCAACCGGCGAACGTCTTCGGCCTTAGCCCCGCCCAAGTTGACGATGAAATTGGCGTGGCGCTCCGAGATCTGCGCCTGGCCGATGCGCTTGCCTTTGAGTCCCACGGCCTCGATCAATCTGCCGGCGAAGTCTCCCGGCGGATTGCGGAACATGGAACCCGAATTGGGATAACCCGAAGGCTGGCTGCTTTTTCTCTTGGCGACGAGCGCGCGCACTTTCGAGCTGACCTGGGCCGCATCTTCCTTGCGCAGGCGCATGCGCACGCGGGTTACCACGGCGCCCGCCGGCCAATGGGAATCGCGGTAGGTGAAAGTCATTTCCTTTCGCGAATAGCGAATCGCCTGCCCGTCTGAATCAACGCCTTCCACGCCGTCGACGATTTTTTCGAACTCCGACCCATAAGCGCCGGCGTTCATGACCAGAGCGCCGCCCACCGTGCCTGGGATGCCCTCGGCAAACTCTAAACCGGCGTACCCTTGGCGCGCCGCCTCGCGCACCAACTGCGTGAGCGCGCAGGCCGCGCCCACCTCGAGCCACGCCACCCCGCCTTCTTCTTGCCACTCGGCGCGCTTGAAATCTCCCGCTAGGCGAATGACCGCGCCGCGCACGCCGCGGTCGCTGATCAAGACGTTGCTGCCGTTGCCAAGGAAACAGATCGGCGTGCGATGGCGCTTTAGCAGCGGCAACAACTGCGCCAAAGCGGCGCCGCGTTCAACCTCGATGAAGTAGTCGGCCGGTCCGCCGATTTTCATCGACGCATAACGCGCCAGCGGCTCAGCGAGTTTTACCCGGAGACCGGGAATCTCTTTGAGATCCCGCATCAGAGCAGATTCATCATTCACTTTCGCCATCGCCAACATCAAAGACTCATTGGAGTGTTGGAATACTGGAGTGATGGAGTATTGGGGCTGGTCTCCCCACCCATCATTCCATTACTCCCCTACTCCAGCACTCCATGAATTCACTTCAGCGCCTCCACCAGCGCGTCGCCTACCTTATAAATATCGCCGGCGCCCAGGGTCAGCACGATATCTCCGGCGCGGAGCTTGCCGGCAAGATGGTTCGCGATCTCGCCTTTGTCCGCAACGAATTCGATCTCCAGATGGCCTTTTCTCTTGATCGCTTGGTACAGCGTTTCCCCGGAAATTCCGGCTATCGGATCTTCGCCCGCGGGATAGATCTCGGTTAAAACCAGCCGGTCGGCGCCCTCAAAGGCTGCCAAGAAATCCTCGAACAGATCGCGCGTGCGGCTATAGCGGTGCGGCTGAAAGATCACCGTCAGCGGCCGCTTCCAACTGTCACGAACCGCGCCGACAGTCGCGCGGATTTCGGCGGGATGATGGCCATAGTCGTCAATCACCAGAATCCCCTTGGGCTCTCCTTTGATTTCGAAGCGGCGATGAATGCCGGTGAAACCGTCCAGCGCTTCGGCAATATGGGAAAACGGAATCTCCAGCTCATGGGCCACGGCGACGGCCGCCAAGGAATTCGCCGCGCTGTGACGGCCTGGCAAATGCAGCCGCACCTTGCCCAGCGCCTTGCCACCGCGCAATGCGGTGAATTCAGCCCCGGCGGGTTTCAGTATTAGGTCCTGCGCGGAAAACTCGGCTTCCGATGACAAGCCGTAAGTCGTGAAGCGCTTTCTCACCTTGGGCAGGAGCCCGCGCACGTTGGCATCGTCGAGGCAAAGCACCGCCAAGCCGTAAAAGGGCACCTTGTTGATGAAGGCGAGAAAATTTTCACTCAAGCGCTCCATCGATTGATGGAAATCCATATGTTCCCGGTCGATGTTCGTCACCACGGCGATGGTCGGCGTGAGCAATAGAAAACTACCGTCGCTCTCATCGGCCTCGGCGACGAGAATTTCCCCCTGGCCCATCTTGGCGTTGCTGCCGAGCATATGCAGCCGTCCGCCGATGACCATCGTGGGGTCCAGGCCCGCCGCGCTGAGCACCGCCGCGACCATCGACGTCGTCGTCGTCTTGCCGTGGCTGCCGGCCACCGCGATGCCGAACTTCATGCGCATCAGCTCGGCGAGCATCTCGGCGCGCGGGATCACCGGAATCTGGCGGCGGCGCGCTTCGAGCACCTCCGGGTTGGAATATTTGACCGCCGTCGAGATGACGGCCACCGACGGTTCGCTGGACAGATTCGCCTCCTGGTGGCCGATGAACACCTGGGCGCCAAGCGCGCGCAGGCGGCGCGTCGTTTCGCTTTCCTGCAAGTCGGAGCCGGTCACGGCGTAGCCTAAATTCAACAACACTTCAGCAATGCCGCTCATGCCGATGCCGCCGATGCCGATGAAATGAATTCGATGCTTCTTCTGCAACATGAAGTTCTCATCACCAAGAGCGCATCATCCGCGTGCCAGAGAGTAACATTCCTCGACGATGCGCGCCGCCGCCTCCGGTCGCCCCAACGCCCGCGCCGCGCCCGCCATCCGCTCCAGCCGCTCACGATCGGAAAAATAGGCGCGAATGCGCGCCGCCAAGACTTCACCCGTGAGATCCTGATCAAGGATCATGTCCGCGGCGGCGCGATCTTGCAGCGCCTGCGCATTACCGCGCTGATGATCGTAGATCGCGTAAGGATACGGCACTAAGATCGCCGCCTTGCCGAAGGCGGTGATCTCGGCGACCGTGGTCGCTCCCGCGCGACAGACGATCAAATCCGCCTGGGCGTATGCCTGATCCATCTTATCGATAAACGGCTGAACCTCCGCTTCGAACGGCAACGCGGCGTAGCCTTCTTTGATCGCGGCGTAATCCGCCGGCCCGGTCTGGTGCGTCACCTGCATCTCCCCGGCCAGATCCGCCAATCGTTTCAGGGCGTCGACGGCGGCGAAATTGATCCGGCGCGCGCCGGCGCTGCCGCCGAAGATCAAGAGCGAAAATTTCTCGCTCCTCTGCACCTGCGGCAATTTTTGCCAGCGCACCGGATTGCCGGTCTCGACCACGCGGGCGCCCGGAAAATAACTGGCGCTCTCGCCATAAGCGGTGAACACGCGATCGACCCAGCGCGCTAAAAACTTGTTGGTAAATCCCGGCCGAAGGTTTTGTTCCATGATCGCGCAGCGAATCCCTTTCAATTTTCCCGCCAGCAGCAACGGTCCCGAAGCGTAACCGCCCAAGCCGATGATGCAGTCGGGGCGGAACGCGCGGATGATATTTAATGAGCGCAGCAGGCTCGCCGGCACGCCGGTAATCGCGTCGATAAAGCCGCGCAGGCCGCGCCCTTTCATCCCTTTGACCGTCAGCGTTTCCAGCTTGAATCCTTCCTTGGGCAATATGCGAAACTCGATTCCCTGTTCGGTTCCGACGAATAGGATTTCGTTCCTCGCATCCCGCCGTTGAAATTCACGCGCCACCGCCAGCCCCGGAAACAGATGGCCGCCGGTCCCGCCGCCGGCCAGGATGACGCGCATGGTTAGAGTCTCCTGCGCGACAGCCCCAGTAAGATTCCCGCCTCCATCAAATTGATCACCATGGCCGAGCCGCCATAGCTGATGAACGGCAGCACCAGTCCCTTGGTGGGCATGAGCCCCATCACCACACCCATGTGAATGAGCGCTTGAAGCCCCAACAAAACCGTCAAGCCGAACGCCAGATACTGTTCAAATGGCTCTTCGATCCGCGCCGTGAGCCGAAGCCCGCGCAGGAGGATCACGGCGAAAAGGCCTAGAATCGTGAGCGCCCCAAGCAGTCCCAGCTCCTCGCCGATCACCGAGTAGACAAAATCGGTGTGGGCCTCGGGAAGATAGAAGAGTTTTTGCCGGCTCTCCCCCAATCCCCGTCCCCAGACTTGCCCCGAGCCGAAGGCGATCAGCGACTGGATGACCTGAAAACCGCTGCCGGCGGCTTCACGCCAGGGATCCCAGAAGGTCATCAGACGGCGTAGCCGATAATCCGCTTTCAACATCACGTAAATTAAAACCGGCAGCGCCATCAGAGCGGTGGCGAGCAGATGAGGGACGCGGGCGCCGCCGATGAAAAGCATCAGGTAAAGCAGCGCGGCTAAAATCAACGCCGTGCCGAAGTCGGGTTCTAAGAGCAGCACTCCTAAGAACACTCCGCCGACGATCAAGTGGGGCAGCACGCCGAGGCCGAAGGTGTGGATCTTTTCTTCCTTTTTGGCCATCGAATGGGCCAGGTAAAGAACCATCGCGAGCTTGGCGAGCTCGGCCGGTTGAAAAGCGAATCCCGGCAGCGCCAGCCAGCGCCGGGCGCCGCCGCGGACCAGGCCGACGCCGGGAATCAAGACCAAAATCAGCACGAGCAAGGCGAACCCCAATAACGGATAGGCCAGCCGCCGGTAAGTCGCGGACGGCACCAGCGCACAAGCGATGAGCGCCGCCACACCGATGCCCGCGGCGATCAACTGTTTGCGGAAAAAATAGGTGCCGTCGGCAAAACGCTCCTGGGAATAGAGGTAGCTCGTGCTGAGCACCATGGTGATACCCACCGCCAGCAGGCCGGCGATGGAGAGCAGCAACCATTTGTCAACCGCGAGTCCGTCTTTCATAGCGCCAGTACCAAATTCTTGAAAATCTTGCCGCGTTCGGCGTAGTTCTGAAATTGATCGAAGCTCGAACAGGCCGGCGACAGCAGCACCACGTCACCCGGTTGCGCATGCGCCGCGGCATCGCGCACCGCTGACTGAACGTCGTTGACGATGACCGTCTCGGTCAAATCTCCGAGAGCCGTCGCGATGATCTGTTTCGCCGCGCCGAAGAGGATCAGCCGGCGAACCTTCTGTTTGATGCCGTCGCGCAGCACGCCGTAATCGCCGCCCTTATCGACGCCCCCGGCAAGTAAAATGACCGGGGCGGAAAAACCGGCCAGTGACTTGACCACGGCGCCCACGTTGGTGCCCTTGGAATCGTTGTAATAATGCACGCCGTTTTTTTCCCGCACGAACTCGAGGCGGTGTTCGAGGCCGGGAAACGCCTCCAGAGTTTGCTGAATCGCCTCCCGCCGAATGCCAGCGGACTTGGCGACGGCGACGGCGGCCATCATGTTTTCTTTGTTGTGCACGCCCTGAATTTTCACATGGCGCAGCGGAAATCGTTCTTCGCTCGCGCCGTCACGCCAAACGATTTCGTCGGCTGTGGCGAACACGCCATTGTCAACTTCGGTGAAGCCGAATGAGACGACTCGAGCCCTGAGCCGCGCGCGCAGCGCCCACACCGACGGATCGTCGCGGTTTATAATCGCCATGTCCGCCGCCGTCTGGGCCGCGAAGATGCGCTCCTTGGCGGCAGAGTAGGCTTGGAAGTCTGGGTAGCGGTCGAGGTGGTCTTCGGTCAAATTGAGCAGCGCGGCGATGCGCGGCCGGAACTCCTCGACCCACTCCAGTTGGAAGCTGCTGACCTCGATGACCCCCCACTCCGAGTCGCCGGCCACTGCGCCGATAAACGGGGCGCCGAGATTGCCGCCGACAAAAACCTTTTGATCGCCAGCCTTGAACATCTCGCCGACTAACGTTGTCGTGGTGCTCTTACCATTGGTGCCCGTGATCGCCACCAGGGGAGCGCGAAAAAACCGATAGGCGATCTCGATCTCGCTCAGCGCGGGGATACACCGTTGCGCCGCTTCTTTGAGCAGGGCATTTTCCTGCGGCACCCCTGGACTCGGTACGACCAAGTCCACGCCGGTCAACCATTCGCGCTCCTCGCCGCCCAAGAAATAACGAATCGGCAAACCCGCGAGACGCGTGATTTCCGGCGCAAGCTCTTGTTCGCTTTTACGATCGCTTACCGACACGTTGGCCCCTTCATTGACGAAAAAGCGCGCACACTCGCTGCCGGTGCGCGCCAGACCGATAACTAGAACCGTTTTGCCTTTGAGTTCCATCGTGATGAACCAGGCCGAGGATCGATGATGGAGGATAGAAGATCGTGGCCTCCCCCATCCTCAATCCTCGATCCTCGATCCTCCATCCTCGATTCTCAATTCTCCATCCTCGATTCTCCATTCTCCATCCTCGATTTCCCGCGCCCGTTTTCATCTGAGCTTAAGCGTGCTCAGGCCGATCACGGCGCAGATGAAACCGATGATCCAAAAGCGCACGATGATTTGCGGCTCTTTCCAGCCTTTGAGTTCATAGTGATGATGGATCGGCGCCATCAGGAACACCCGCTTGCGCCGGAGCTTGTAGGAGACCACCTGGAAAATCACCGACAGCGCCTCGGCGACGAACACTCCGCCGACGATCATCAGCAGAATCTCGTTCTTGGTCATGACCGCGACGACCCCTAGAGCCGCGCCGAGCGACAGCGAGCCGACATCGCCCATAAACATCTGCGCCGGATAGGCGTTGTACCAGAGGAAACCCAACCCCGCCGCCACGACGGCGGCGCAAAAGACGCTCAACTCGCCGACGCCAGCAACGTAGGGAATCTGCAGATACTCGGCCAGTTTGAGATGCCCGGTGACATAGGCGATCACCGCATAGGTGCCCGCGGCGATCATCACCGGGCCGATGGCCAGGCCATCGAGCCCGTCGGTAAGGTTCACCGCGTTGGACGCCCCGACGATGACAAGCATCGCAAACGGGATATAAAAGATGCCCAGATCTGGTTGAAAAGTCTTGATGAAAGGCATACCCAAAACCGTGCTGAATCTCGGCGTATAGTAAAGCGCGACAGCGACTAGAAAGGCGACGCCAAATTGACTGAGCAGCTTGGTTCGCGGCGGCATTCCTTTGCTGTTTTTCTCGGTGAGCTTCAGATAGTCATCGGCGAATCCCACCGCGCCCGATCCCACGGTCGCAAGCAGCGCGAGCAGAACATAGGAATTCGTAATGTCCGCCATCATCAGCGTGGAGAGCACGAGCGCCACGAGGATCAGCGCCCCGCCCATCGTCGGCGTGCCGGCCTTGACGGCATGGGAGGCGGGGCCGTCGTCGCGGATTTGCTGGCCGATCTGCTTTTCGGTCAGCGCGCGAATCAGCCAAGGCCCCAAGAGAAAGGACACGAGGAGCGCGAGCAACGCCGCCATCGCCGCGCGGAAGGTGATGTAGCGAAAAACGTTGAAGCCCGAGTAACTCGTGGAGAGCGGAAACAGCAAGTGGTAAAGCAAGTCCAATCTCCTAGGCCTTTTCATTCATGGTCTAAGGAAAAACGAAGACACATTCTAACTTGAGGGGTGAGCTTGGAGAGGCGAAGGCATCCGACCGTAAAGGGTCGATGACTTGTTCGCTGCTTGGCCAGAGGTTTGAAATCGTTCATTGCCCTCTGCTCCACCACTGTCCGCTCGCCGACCGCGTCAAGGCACAGACCCATTGCCCCTTCGACTTCGCTCAGGGCAGGCTTTCGCCTCGGAGGGCTCACCCCGCAGGCGTCGTCAGTGTATGAATATTCCGAGCTAAGCATTCCTACCCTTGAGTTCTTGCAGAACTTTTTCCATTCTCATGCCCCGGGAGCCTTTGAACAGGAGCCAGTCTCCCCGCTTCACCCGGCCGCGCAGCCGCCGCGCGAGGTCGGCGTGATTTCGGCCGATAACGACTTGCTCCGTCCGCATGCCGGCCCGCAACGCGCCCTTACGGACTGCCGCGGACTGCGGGCCAAGAAGATACAAACCGTCCAATGCAGCTTTTGCCGCCGCATCTGCCGCCCTTTTACCCAACGAGCGGTGCTCCTTGGCGCTATGTTTGCCGAGCTCGAACATGTCGCCGAGAACCGCGATCCTATCTCCCCGGCACCTCATTTCGGCGAGGGTTTCGAGCGCCGCCTTCATCGAATCCGGATTGGCGTTGTAGGTATCGTTGATGATGCCGATGCCGCGCCAATCCTCGATTTGCATGCGCATGGAAAACGGTCTCACCTTTGCCAACCCGCAGCGAACAGCGGCCAGGTCGGTGCCGCCACCCAGAGCCAACGCCGCCGCGCCGAGGGCATTGGCGATATTGTGCCGGCCCAGATAATTCAGCCTAACTCGGCATCGTTTGCGCCCGGCTTGCAGAGTAACCTCCTGGCCCCGGGCGCCGCACGGGCGCCAAGATCGCGCACGCACATGGCCGTGTTTGCCGTAGGTAATTTTTCTGCCCTTGAAACGCGCGCCGAGGCGCTTCACCCAAGGGTCGTCCAGATTCACCGCGATCGCGCCGCCGGCGCGGATATTGCGGTAAAGCGCGCCTTTTTCCCGGGCCACGCCGGCCAAACTGTTCAATCCTTCAAGATGCGCCGCTCCCACCGACGTGATCATGCCTATGTCGGGGTCGGCGATCTCAGCCAGGCGCTGGATTTCGCCGGGATGGTTGGTGCCGAGCTCGACCACGGCCACTTTGTCCCCTCTGCGCAAGCGCAACAGCGTCAACGGCAAGCCGACCAAGTTGTTAAAGTTCCCTTCGGTTTTTAAAACCCTGCCGCGAAGCGGTTGACCGTCGAGCCACGCCTCCTCGAGAATCGCCGCGACCATCTCTTTGGTCGTGGTCTTGCCGTTGGAACCGGTAATCGCCAGCACCTTGGGCGCGAACTTTTCCCGCCGGTAATGGGCCAGGTCGCCTAATGCCCTCAAGGTGTCGCGCACCCTTATCGCGGTCGCCTGTCCGAATGCAGACACCGGCATCGGCCGATGAACGATCACGCAGTTGGCGCCGCGGCGCACCGCCGCGCCGACGAAGCGATGGCCGTCATGCCTTTCTCCCTTGAGCGCGACAAAAACCGACCCGTTCTTGACCTTGTTCGAATCCGTCACTACCTCCCCGAACTTCGTCTCATGACCCTCGCGCATGATTCTGCCGCCGGTCGCCGCGAGAATTTCTGCTTGGCTCCACCCCATCCCTCGTTCGCTTACGCGCTGGCGCGCCGCCCCAGCTCTTCGCGCGCCACCTCCCGGTCATCGAAATGAATCTTCTTCGTGCCGAGGATTTGGTAATCCTCGTGGCCTTTGCCCGCGATCAGCACCGAATCGCCTGGCTTTGCCGAGCCCAGGGCAATACGAATCGCCGCGCGCCGATCGGCTTCAACGCAGTAGCCGCGCTCGGTTTCGGGTCCCGAGTCTAGAGTCTCGCGTTTCGAAACCTGAAACTTCTTTAAGCCGGTTTTTTGCACGCCCGCCTCCACCTCGTTCACGATCGCCAGCGGGTCTTCGGTGCGCGGATTATCGGAAGTGACGATGACGACATCGCTCAGCCGCGCGGCGATTTCGCCCATCAGCGGCCGCTTGCCGCGATCGCGATCTCCGCCGCATCCGAATACCGTAATGAGTTTTCCCGGCGTCACCGGACGTACCGCCCCAAGGACTTTTTCCAACGCATCCGGCGTATGCGCGTAGTCAACCAGGATCGTGACGCCGAGATCGTTCGCCACTTTCTCCAACCTGCCCGGCACCGCTCTGAGCTGACCGATTCCCTGGGCGACGGCGTCCGTGTCGAGCCCCAGGGCCAAACCGACGCCGACCGCAGCCATGATATTTTGCAGGTTCGCTGCGCCGATGAGCGGAGAGGCAAACTCGACGGTTCGTTTCTTCGCGTGGATTCACCCGCGCAGACCTCCAACGTCCCTTTCGACGTTGAGCGGATAAATATCCCACTGCCGGCCTTCGCCGTAACTCCAGACCTCCAAGTTCTCGCTACCCAGTTTGGCGATCAGATCGCGACCGCGCGGGTCGTCCCCATAAATCACCGCCGCTTTGTTTCGCTTCGCACTAACTTTGAGGTAGTCAGTAAAAAGTCTGCTCTTGGCCAGAAAGTAATCGTCCATGTCGCGGTGATAATCGAGATGATCGCGCGACAGATTGGTAAATACGCCGACGTCGAAATCCAAGCCGCGCACCCGCTCCTGGACCAGGGCGTGGGAGGAAACTTCCATGGTGACGGCCTTGACTCCGGCCCGGGTCATTTTGTCCATGAGTTCCTGCAAGTCGAGCGACTCCGGCGTTGTATGAGGTGCGGGAGCCTCATCGCCGCAGTATCGATAGTTGATCGTGCCGATGACGCCCGGCTCGATGCCGGCGGCGCGAAGCATCGATTCGATCAGATAGGTGACGGTCGTCTTGCCATTGGTGCCGGTAACGCCCACTAACTTTAGTTTTTGACTGGGCCGCTGATAAAAATGCGCCGACCATTGCCCCATGACGCGCCGGACATCCTTCACCCGAACGAAAGCGACCCCCTCCGCTTCCACCGCTTTTCGGGCGCAGACGATGGCCGCCGCGCCGCGCTTGACCGCCTCCGAAACGAAATCATGGCCATCGGCCTTCTCGCCCGGTATGGCGAAGAAGATCTGGCCGGCGCCGATCTTGCGGGAGTCATAGGCCAGGCCGCTTACCTCTTGATTGCGATCTCCATTGACCTCTTCCACATCGGCTAACATCAAAAATTCCTTGAGGCGCATTGCCGTTAACCTTGCAGGTTCAAAACCAGGATTCCTTCTTCGTTCCAACGGCCTCCCGGCGCCGGCGCCTGTTTTACGACGTAACCGTTTCCATGCATTTGCACTTTGACGTTCATCGAACGCGCCTTCTCCACCGCCTCCCGCAGGCTGAGACCGACAAAGTCGGGCACGGAATCCGAACCGGCGCCGAACGCGCCGTTGTTTTCTTTCTTTGACGGGGGCCGAATGGGAACTCCCGCCTGCGCAACCGGCGGCGGCAAGGCATCCGGCTTCTGGGGGGCGATGGCCAGATGACGCAGCGCGCCGCGCGCGATGTTGCGAAAGACCGGAGCCGCCACCACGCCGCCGTAGACGTTGACCTCAGGCTCATCGACGAGAACCAGTACCACCAGCCGCGGATCGTCCGCCGGCACGAAACCGACGAAGGACCCGACGCGCTTGCCCGCGGCGTAGCCGCCGTGGGCAAGATCGGCCTTTTGCGCCGTGCCGGTCTTACCCGCCACTTCAAACCCCTCGACGCTCTATCACCCGGCGCACTACATGAGGCTGATTCTCAAATAAAATCTCGCCTTTCGGGCCGAGCACGCGGCGCACGACGTAGGGCTTCATCAAGAAGCCGCCGTTGGCGACGGCGGCATAGGCCATCGCCAACTGCATCGGGGTCGTGGAGATCCCTTGGCCGAAGGCATGTGTGGCGAGATCCACCGCCGACCAGGTTTCCGCCCGGCGTAGCAAACCGGGCACTTCCCCCGGCAGATCGATGCCGGTCATTTGGCCGAAGCCGAATTTTTCGATGTACTTGAAGTAACGTTCCTTCTTGAGCTTCTCCGCGACTTTGATAAAGCCGATATTGCTCGACACCTGGAGAATTTTGGAAAATGGCAGCCAGCCGTACTGATGGGTATCGTGGATGATCTTCCCGGCGTAGGCGTATTTTCCCATCTCGCAGTAGAAAAGATCCTCTTTGCCGACCACGCCCTCTTCCAAAGCCGCCGCCGCGAGCACGGTCTTAAACGTCGAGCCGGGCTCAAAGCCGTCCGCGACCGCGCGGTTGCGCCGCTGCTGCGCCGTTTCCTGGGAAAAATTGTTGGGATTGAAGGCCGGGTAATTGGCCAGGGCCAACACTTCGCCGGTGAAGGGCTCAACGACGATGACGACGCCGGCCTTGGCGCGGTACTTGGAAATGGTCGCCTCAAGCTCCTTTTCCGCCAGGTGTTGAATGGAACTGTCCAGCGTCAAATGAATATCGCCGCCAGGAGGAATCTGCAGACCTTCGACGCCTTGGACCAAGACCCGGCGCCCAAGGGCATCGCGCTCGACCAGCGACGATCCGGTCTCACCCCGAATATAATCGTTGTATTGTAGCTCCAATCCTTCCAAGCCCTCGGAGTCGCGGTTTACGAATCCGATGACTTGTCCAGCGAGCTGTCCCTGCGGATAGTATCTGTTAGGCTCGTAAAACATTCCCAAGCCTTCAAGGTTGAGCGCCTGGATCCGATCCGCTTCGGCGGGGGAAACCTGCCGCTTGATCCAGACAAAGGATTTCTCCAACTGAAGCTTTTGCCTTACCTCGGCGAAGTCGAGACTCAGTATCTGAGCTAAACTTCGGCTCATCGCTTCGGTATCTTGGATGCGGTGAGGCCGGGCATAGACCGATTGGGATTCCAAACTCAGCGCCAGCGGCTCACCGGCGCGATCAAGCAAGGCGCCGCGCTTGGGCAGCACGATCCACTCTTTCAAGTGCTGCCGTTCGCCGAGCCGTTTAAAGCTTTCTCCTTGCCATATTTGGAGATGGACGGCGCGCCCGCCGACCATCGCCACCAAGGCGATGAACAAGATCTTCGCCAAGCCGAGCCGGAAGCGAATCCCTTTATAAGACCGTCTCATGGGAGGACGATCACCTGGCCTTTCTCAGGCGCCACCAGTCCGAGGCGTTTGCGCGCCATGGCTTCCAAACGATCGGGCGAGGTCAACGTCGCCAACTCCACCGTCAATTCCCGCCGCTCCTGTTCGAGCTGGCTCTCCAGCTTGCTCGTGGTGGAAAGCGCATAGCCGATCCGCACCACCTGTAGCCTCAACCAGACATGCAGCAGAACGACTCCCACCAAACAGAGAGACAACGACAGCACGGCCCAATGATGGCGGCGCCGCTCGCTGCGGTCGGTTCGGGGAGTTCGCGCTTCCCTTCGGGTCTTTACTCTTAGTCTGACACCCGCTGCGGCTGGCATGATCAATCCTCTAGATTCTCTCTACGGCGCGCAACTTGGCAGAGCGCGCCCTGGGATTGGACTCAATTTCGCTTGCTGAAGGAACAATCGGTTTTCGCGTGAGCAGCCTGACCTTCCGGTTCCAACCGCAGCGACAGGTGGGCGTGCGCGGCGGACAGAGGCAATCCCGGCCCCACTTGCGAAATGCTGTCTTCACCAAACGGTCCTCGAGCGAATGAAACGAGATAATCACCATTCGACCTTGCGGCTCGAGCAGCTCGTATCCGTCCGCTAAAAAAAGCTCCAAATGGCGCAATTCCTGGTTCACCGCAATGCGCAATGCCTGAAAGGACTGCGTCGCCGGGTGATGGCCTCGATCACGGCTCCCTTTCACCCGCTCGATCAATTGGGCAAGCTCCGCCGCGGTTTCTAGCGGCTTGCTCCGGCGCGCTTCGGCAATTGCCAAAGCGATGCGTCGCGCTTGGCGTTCCTCGCCGAAAGTCCTGAGGATCTTTTCCAATTCAGCGGCCGGAAACGAGTTGACGATTTGATAGGCGTCCAGCGACTGGCGCCGGTCCATGCGCATATCGAGCCTTGCCTGCGAACGAAAGCTGAAACCTCGTTCCTCGGATCGCAGCTGATGGGACGAGGCGCCGAGATCCAAGATCGCCCCGTGCACGGAATGCCAGCCGATCTCGAACAAGATTTCCCGGGCCGCCGAGAAACTCGACTGGCGCAACGTCACGCGGTCCTGAAACCTTGCCAACCGCCGCCGAGCTTCCACCAAGGCTTCGTCATCCCAGTCCAGTCCCAGGACTTGCCCGTCCGGACTACTGTCAATCAGAATCTGTTCGCTATGGCCTGCTCCTCCCAGCGTGCCGTCCAAAAAACGCCGGTGCGGCCCGGCATTCAGGAATTGCCCCACTTCCCGAGCCATGACCGGTGCATGTTCGTACACCATTCAATGATTGGTCCCGTCGCCTTCCCAGTCGTCGTCAAAACTTGCCACCGCGTCTTCCAGTGAAGTGTATTCTTCGAAGAAACGATCCATGCCCACAACCTTGAATATGTCGCGGAGGAACGGACTCATGCCCGACAGCTTGAGATCGCCATTCAGGTTTCTTAACAGTTTCAATCGCTCGAGCAAAACACCGATGCTCAGGTAATTGATGTGATCGACCGCTTTGAGATTGAGAACGACCTTGGTTCGTTCCTTTTCGATCAATGAACCGATAGCATTCTTGATGCGAATCATCTCACGAAAATCGATATCGCCGGTGACGTCGATCACCGATATATCCTGAATGGGTTTTCGCGCTAACATTCATTCATCTCCTTTCGTCAAGCACTTTCCCCGCTTCTTATCCGGCTTTGCTAGAGTCCCAGATCGCCGAGGGAATCCGGATCCTGCATCAACTTCTCTTCCGCGTCCGCGAAGATCTTTTTCCACGCCGCTTGGTCCCACACGCGAAACTTTTCGAGAGCCGAAACCAAGACCACATCGCGCTTGAGATCGGCGTATTTTCTCAGCGCCGGCGGAATCAGAATGCGCCCCTGCTTGTCCAGCGCGCACTCGCACGCGCCGCCGAGATAAAAATTTTGAAACATGACCATGCGCCGTTCGAACTTCGGCTTCTTGCGAATCTCTTCCTCGAAGCGCAGCCACTCGTCGATGGGGTAAACGTCCAGGCAACGCATCCCATCCACGACAAAATTAGTGATGACGACTCTTTCGTCGCCTTTCCCGACTAAAACGTCACGAAACTTCGACGGAACGCTCAAGCGGCCCTTGCCATCAAGCGTATGTTCATAACTCCCACGAAACATAAATTTAGCTGGAACTGTTAGACTAAAATGGGAAATAATCCCACTTCATCCCACTTAAGGGCCACTTATAACTATCTACGCTCCTGCTGTCAACAAAAATTTCTTATTTTTCGGGGTTTTTTGGCTGGCTCGAACGGGGTAACAACATCTTGGTGCCACCATTGAGGCGACCCCAACATACAGACCACCAAAGATGTCGGGCTAATCTCTTCTATCCGCCGATTCAAGCCAAAGTGGTGGGATGAATCCCTCGTAGGACCCGACAGAGATGACTTTGCCGGACCGAGTGATTGGAATATGTTCGCTGAGAGTAGAGCGATTCGAGAGTGAGTGGGCTAAAGTGGATCGTTAAGCCGGATTCTGTCGTGACCCATAACGGAATCACAGCGATCATTCATCTTGCCCCGTGATTGCTCACGGGATCGAGCGACCTTACCCGAGGGTTACGGGCGGACCACCCAACCCTCCTATTTGGTCTTGCTCCGGGTGGGGTTTGCCAAGCGTCCACCATCACTGGCAGACCGGTGAGCTCTTACCTCGCCTTTTCAACCTTACCCCGTGAAACAAAGTTCCTCCCCTAACGCTCTGGGGAATCCGACCTGGATTTGCTCCTCAGCATTTAGAGGAGCCCCAGGCACCTTATTTCACGGGGCGGTATGTTTTCTGTGGTACTTTCCCCCGATCACCCGGGGCCGCCGTTAGCGGCCACCCTGTCCTGTGGAGTCCGGACTTTCCTCTCTCCGCCCGAGGCGGAGAGCGATCGCTTGATCTACTTTAGCCCACCGAGTTGCTCTTGACGGCGTCATCGATGCCCCGGTTGGCGAGCCGGTCGGCAAGCTTGTTTAATTCTCTCGGCACATGAAGGATACGATACCCGTCAAAGCGACGCAACAAACTCACCGCCCGTTGAAAGAGCACTTTTAGCTTTTCGTCTTTGACGCGATATTCGCCATTTAATTGCCGAACCAACAACTGCGAATCACTCTGGACGCGGATTCTATTCTTGCCCATCTGAAGAAGCGCTTCCAGTCCCATCAACAAAGCTTCATACTCGGCGACATTGTTGGTTGCGTATCCAATGTATCGGCTGAGTTCCCTTACAACCGCGCCAGTCTCGTCGCAGATCGCCGCCCCGCAACCCGCTTCTCCCGGGTTGCCGCGCGCCGCGCCATCCACCATTAGAAGCCATTCTTTCTCAATTTCCGCCATGCCCATGCTCCGAGTCGACCGCTAGGCGATCATATTCTTGCAAGCGCCGCATGAACGGCGCATCGGTTCCATTTAAAAGGACAGCGACTGTGGAGTCCAACTCTGATAAGGCAAGAACTCTAACCTGTTTACGGTAGAAAAATCGGCGTGAGATATCGTCCAAGGACACTCAAGCCGTCTTCTCTTGTTCCGCCGACGGCCGACAATAAAGAATGCGCTGACAACTGGGGCAAAGATGAACCTTGTCGCTCTTGATGATCTCGTTCCACAGTTGCGGTGGGATGTTCATATAACAGCCCTGGCAGATGCCGCCAGCGACTTCCACCACGGCGGTGCCGCCGCGGCGTGAGAATATCAGTTCGTACCGGGAAATCAGATCTCCCGCCACCTGCGATGCGATGGTCTGGCGGCGCGTGGCGGCCTCGGAAACGGCTCGATCGATGCCGCTGATTTGCGACTGCATCTCTTGCCGTTTTTGTTGCCACTCACTCTGTATCTGCGCCATCTCAGCTTCCTTGGCCTTTATGTTTCCCTTGATGCCGTCGATCTCCACCATGATCTGGATGAGCGCTTCCTCCAGCTCGATATTTCTTTGTTTAATCTGATCGATTTCCCGCTGCAGCGCTTGTAGCTCTTTGATGTTCTTGATGCGGTTCATCCGCATCCGCTTATCCATGATCTTTTTGCCTTCGTCCTGAAATATCCGGTCTTTTTCTTGGCGCAGTTTTTCTCTTTCCGCTAGCAGAGCCGTTAACGCTTCGACCTCCCGCTTCTTCGCCTCGATCTCCGTCTCTTTGGTCTGGAGCTCGCTCAACAATCCTTGCTTGAGTCCGGTTTGTTCCCGAATTTCACGATCCACCAACTGTAGCAGAGCTAAGACTTCGATTTGTGCGCGCAACTTCTACTCCCCCGATCAAGTAAAAAAAGAAATGCACCCCTGGAGGTGCATTTCTTCGCCGCAAATGCTGTTCAAAAATGATTGCCTGGGTCTCGCCTTACTCACTCCCCACCGGTACTCCCGACAGTTACTTATCTGGATTTTTCGCGCTTGTCAAAGCGGAGTCCAGCGCGGGGTTCGGTTAGAAACTGACGCTTTGTCAGCTTGAAAATCACCCGGCGGAAATGGGCCCGGATTAACAATTCTACGCGCATACTTTCCTAGCGAAGCCGCGTGCTCGGACGATAGGGTTGGTTTCTCAGTCTTTGGGCCATGCCATTAGTCGTGCGTATGACGTCGCCGATCCATGTCGTCAATTCACTGATTCTGCTGCCGTTGCTCTGGGCAATGTCAGACCAGGGCCGGCCGCGCTGATAGTCGTCGACGATCCGGTTAATCGAACCGCGACCCAAGTAAGAAATACCTCTGAGGGCGGCATATTGCCCATAACCCAAGATCAATTGCTGCCGTTCCCGATGGATTATTTCCGGGCGCAGGCGCAACTCATAGGCTAGCCCTTCGATGATCGCCCGTTCGCCGTTTTGTTCCGCGACAAATCGATTGATCAACTCGATGCGTTTTAGCAGTTCCCGCTCCGCCTTCGCCGCCGGCGAATCCAGCGCCGCCGGCGTCGGCAGCATCTCGATCCGCGCATCGCTCGGTTGATAGTAACGCAGCGCCTCCGGCATGAAGGAGCGCAGTTGCTGTACGCGCGTCTCGTAGCCGGGATGGGTGGACAGGAACGGCGGAGGAGCGCCTTTTTCGTTGCGCGCCATTCTCTCCCATACCTCGAGCGCGACTCTCGGGTCGTATCCTGCCTTTGCCATGAGAATGAGACCGACCCGGTCGGCCTCCGACTCCTGGGAGCGGCTAAAGGGTAAGATCAAGCCTACGGATGCCCCTAAACCGAGCGCTTGGAGAATCTGCGGATTGATCCCGGAAGCCCCGGCAAGAGCCATACCCGTACCCAAGATCCCAGCTTGGCTCATGCGCTCTCCCGAGTGACGGAGCAACGCATGCGCCACCTCATGTCCCATTATGACCGCCAGACCCGCCTCGTCCCTAGCGACAGGAAATATGCCGGTATAGACCGCCACCTTACCGCCGGGAACGCAAAAGGCGTTGATCATTTCGGGATCATTGATCATGCGGAAATCCCAGCGGTACTCCGGTTTATCGGCGGCGCGCGCAATCCGTTCGCCCACCCTGCGTACGATCCGTAGCGCTTGCGAGTCTTCCGACAACACGCTGTCGCGTAGAATATGCCGATAGGCTTGTTCCCCTGACGCCGCCTCCTGGCTCTCAGACACCAGCATGAGCTGGCTCCGACCGGTGTAAGGCGCCGACACGCAGCCTGCGGCGATGAGCAGTGCCGCCAAAGATGAGAGAATCCTTTTCATCGTGATCCTATGAATCAATAGTAACTTTTCGATCCGCTCCAGGCAAGAAAGCGATTCACGTCTTTGAGCGCAACGAATTCGGACGTTGACTTCGTCACGGCCTAAAGCCCCATTTTTCCCGGATTGAGGATGCCGTTGGGATCGAGCATTTGCTTGATCCGGCGCATGACTTCCAGACCATAGCCATGCTCTTCGGCCATCAGCGACGCCAGCTTCACGCCGATGCCATGGGTGTACTCCATCGATCCGCCCATTTTCTGCGCGAGCCGAAGTAATTCCTCGATCGTCTCCTCCAATCGAAGTTGCGCCTGGTTCGTGCCGTGGTCTGCGGTTCCCAAACGCATGGAAAAAAGCTCGGGGTGAACCCAAAGGCCGCTTTCATGCAGCCGCACGCTGCGGCGCTCGATAATCGTCGCAGCAGCAGCTCGGAACGCTAGCACCTTCGAGGCCGGCAGGGCGACGTGAATCCAGTCGTGATAGATGCCGTCTCTACCGCGCTCGCGCCGTTGGCGGCGATTCTGCATGAACCGCCTGGCAATGACATGGCGGTCGCGAAAGAAGCCTTCCGCTTCGCCGTCGGGCAATCGAGTTCCTCCCCTTTGAGCGCAAATCGACCGTGCGCGGCTCGCCTCCGCCTCCACGGTGTCCCGGTTCCCCTCGAATCCCAAATAGAGCACGGCTCCTGCCTCATGCTTTTCGGCATCGTCGCCGAAGTCGAGCAACGCAGGTCTCAGCCGCCGCAAGAACATGTCCTGGACGGCGGCGTATCCCTGCGCGAAAGATTCAAACATGAAACCGCTAAGCAAACGCGCTTGCGGTGCGGGAAAGATCCTAACCGTCGCCTCGGTGATGATCCCAAAACAGCCCTCGCCGCCGATCAAGAGCGCATTGAGATTGATCCCAGCCGACGATTTTCGCACCCCCCGCGTGCGCAGAATCTCACCGTCGGCCATGACCGCTTCCAAGCCCAGAACCTGATCCCCCATAGAGCCGTAAATTCCCGCGCGGTAACCTACGCTATTGGTCGAGATCGCCCCGCCCACCGTTGCCACGGGAAGCGTCCAGGGATCATGTCCCAAGATAAAACTCGCGTCGTTTAATTTCTTCTCCAACGCCTCCAACACGACTCCGGCCTGGACCCGCGCCGAGTGGGCTGCGGTGTCGATTGCGAGAATTTGATTCATGCCCCGCAGATCGAGCAGGATGTTCGGACAAATCGACAGCGCTCCACCCATGAGCCCCGAACCGCCGCCATACGGAACGATCGGGATTCTTTCCTCATTA
This sequence comes from Deltaproteobacteria bacterium, assembly GCA_016183145.1. GTDB lineage: Bacteria > Desulfobacterota > Binatia > UBA9968 > UBA9968 > JACPFE01. Next base: position 24,815 of record JACPFE010000151.1, read on the forward strand.
GCGAGCCGAATGATTTTTTGGACCTCGGCGGTCGTCCCGGGCTCCACCACGCAAAGCGGAAGCGCGGTTTCGGGTCGCTTCAAGGGATGAAGCCGTCCCTCGCTCAGGGCATCCCAAGAAAGCTCGTCGAGATGGGCCGCTTCGACTCGAACACGGCGCGGTCCGACGATCTTGGAGAGCCTCGCTGAAAGGTCGCTATGTTTCGAAGAACTCATCGCTACCAGCCCCCGAACCCTAGAGAAGCGTGCCGCTCAGGACCATCGCCGCGACGGTAAAATAAATGACCAATCCGGTCACGTCCACCAACGTCGCCACGAACGGCGCGGACGCGCTGGCGGGATCGAATCCCAGCCCGCGCAAAATGAACGGCAAAATCGACCCGATCAACGAACCCCACAAAACAACACCCGTAAGGCTCAAGGCCACCGTCATGGCGACGAGGAAATAGTGATCGCCGTAGGTGTCGAACAAAAATTGCCAAAGGAGAATTCGCACCAGACCGATGGATGCCAAGATGATTCCCAAACCCAGACCGGTTACCAGCTCCCGGCGAATCACCCGCCACCAGTCGCGGATTCGGAGTTCCCCCAGCGCCATCGCGCGGATCACCAGCGTGGTCGCCTGGGAGCCCGAGTTGCCGCCGCTGCTGATGATCAACGGCACGAATAAGGCCAACACCACCGCCCGGGCGATCTCGGCCTCGAATTGGCCCATCGCCGTGGCGGTGAGCATCTCGCCGAGGAAAAGAGCCGCCAGCCAACCGGCCCGCTTGCGGATCATGCGCAGCAGCGGCACCTGGAGGTACGGCCCTTCTAGAGTTGCGACGCCGCCGATTTTTTGGATATCCTCCGTCGCTTCTTCCTGAACGACGTGGACGATGTCGTCGACGCTCACAACACCTTTGATCCGGCCCTCGGCATCGACAATCGGCATCATCAAAAAATGATGGCGCATAAAGAGCTTGCTCAGCGCCTCCTGATCCAAATCATCGCGCGCGGAGATGACATCGGTGTGCATCACTTCCTTGACGGATTTGTCGGGAGGCGCGACGATCAGATCGCGAAAAGAGACGACTCCCAACAAGCGCTCTTCGGCATCGACGACGTACACATAGTAAACCGATTTCTCCCGGTGCTGCGCGTCGCGGCGCAGGTAGCTGATCGCTTCGCCCACGGACATATCGGCGCGCAGGCGCGAACAGCGCGTGTTCATCAGCCCGCCCGCTTCATCCTCGGCGTAGTCGAGGAGTCCTTTCACTTCGCGGCGGGTACCATCATCAAGGAGCGCTAACAGCCCCTCGCGTTCTTTAGCGGGAGCTTCTTGAATGACATCCGCGGCATCGTC
>JACPFE010000152.1:0-9771 GCA_016183145.1 Deltaproteobacteria bacterium
CGATCAGCCAGACCATGGAAAAGATCAGGCTCAATTTTTCCGTGAGCATCTTCGGCCCGGGCTGCAGCCCTTGGATGATGAAGGCGCCAAGAAGGATCGCTGTTGTGGCGCTTCCGGGCACGCCAAAGGCCACCGTTGGAATCATCGCCGCGCCGATGCCGGAATTGTTGGCGGCCCCCGGGCCAAGTACTCCGCGAACGTCTCCCTTGCCGAAGCGGCTCTTATCGGAGGCACTCTGGACCGCATGGCCATAAGAGACCCACTGTGAGAGCGCCCCGCTCACGCCAGGGACCAAACCGAAGAACGTCCCGATCATGCTGCAGCGGAATGTGATTCCCAAATGGATAAAAGTGTCCTTGATACCCTGCCAGACACCCCCGAGCTTGCCCAACTGGGTCTCAGCAATGCCGGTGCCCTTAACCCACAAATCAACGATCTCCGGGATCGCGAAAAGGCCCACCAGGGCGGCGACCAACCCGACTCCTTCCCAAAGACCCACCAGACCGAACGTATAGCGCTCGAGATTTTCTTGCGGGTCCAGACCAACCATCGCAAGGACGAGCCCCATTCCGCCAGCCAGCACCCCTTTAAGCTTATTCTCCCCACTCAGCGCCGCGAGAAAGGCGATGCCCAGTAGGCCGAGCGCGAGGAATTCCGGCGACTTAAAGGACAAAACAAGGGGGGTCACGATGGGAATTGCAGCAGCCAATGTGAATGCCCCGATGACTGCGCCAACCAGGGAACTCATGAGCGCCGCGCCCAAAGCCCGACCTGCCTCCCCGTGCTTTGCCATTGGATGTCCGTCGATGATGATAGCGGTCGAAGCAACCTCACCCGGCACGCCGAATAGGATTGAGGTGATATCGCCGGTAGTCGCTGTGACCGCGTACATGCCGAGCAGGAAAGCAAAGGCCTCAACCGGCTTCATGGCAAAGATAAAGGGTAGCATGATCGCCATGGCCCCTGGGCTGCCGATGCCGGGCAGGATTCCGACCACGAACCCCGCGGCGATGCCCAGGAGCATCAACAGGAAAGTGGGATAAGCGAATACGTCCAGCAGACCTGAGAGGAAGGCTTCTAGCATGGCGTACCTCGGCTTAGTTTCTGATAGGACAGCTATGTGCCATGCGGCTCAGCGGAAAGGCGGCAGAAACTACTGGATGGCCTCCTTCAAACTGGCGAGCGCCGGCTTGGGCGTGTTGAGCAACTCCTGGACGATCCGGCTCACCTCCTCGCCTGTCTTTAGACTCAGATCCATCTTCATCTTCTCGGCAGCCTTGCGCAGCTCCGGGTCCGAGAACGCTTTGTCATAAGCCCGGCGGAGCGCCTGAACACGATCCCCCGGGACTTCCGGTGCCACCGCCAACGGCCTGGCGATCCGATTTGGCGCGTTCATCGCCCGCAATATAGCCAGATCGTCTTTGCTCTTGCCCAGCTTCTCCGCCAACTTCTCGGCTGCCGGCACGCCCTTCAGGAAAGGGTGGTCTTCGACTTCCGAGCCGGTGACGATGAGCACCTTGCAACAGGCTCCTGGGCCTTCGAACATATCGGCCGCCAGGCTCGTTATTAACTGGACTTGTGTGCAGAATCCCTGAACCTCTTTGTTCTTCACGGCCAGACGACTTGGTACCCAAGGTCGCATTGAAGACGGCTGGCGGAATATGCGACGGAGTACCCTTGCCGAAGCTCGACACAACCAACTGCTTGCCGCGTTCGCCTATGGTGTCCTCGATGCGTGTCACACCCGAATCGGTCCGCGCCGCGCACATGCCCGCCGTTTCGACAGCGCTGCCGATCCACTGGTACTTCGCCGCATCGAACCGCACCCCTGGCGCAGCAAGTGCCTGCTGGAGAACAAGATCCTGAGTGAATGCACCAATCACGGTTCCGTCTTGGGGTTCCGTGTTGTATACGGTGTTGGCCGCCAGCATGCTGCCGCCACCGGGCTTGTTCTCCACGACAATCGTTGGATTGCCTGGGATGTACTTGGAGAAGACTTTCTGGAGTAGCCTCGCGTTGGTGTCGTTTGCGCCGCCAGGGCCAAATCCGACCACGATGCGAATCGTCCTGCCCCGGTAGAACTCCTCAACTGAAGCGCTGAAGCCTGGAGCCGCAAGGAACGCAAGAGCTGCCACCAGAACCCAAATTTTCGTCAGCATATCTGGCTCCTTTCTAATCTAACACTCCGGTCCAAACACTTTATAGTGCCCTTATATTCCGGTACTCCGTCATGTCAAGAGGCACCGAAAGAATCTTAAGCGTCAGCGCTCAACGAAACTCGCTCAGTTTTCTTCACAGGTCAGCGTCAGATGGCCGAACCAGTCCACGCCTCCGGTCATCAGGAATGAACTGGGCAAGGTGACTTCGTCCCGGGGGGAGAAGAGCTTGTCTTCGGAATATACGTTCACCAGCCTGGTGTCACCAACTCCGATAACCTTATCTGGTTTGGGAACGGTGACATCGCGCTCAAAGCTGCCGGTGCTCACCATGGCCGTTGCCTCCGGCACATAGAAAACCAGCGGGAGTTCGTTTCCGTCCTTGCCTCCCCATTCGGGAGTTAGGAAGACTGTCTTTATGCCCTTCCTTTCCAGGGCCTGCACTGTCAACGCCACGTCGACAAAGTTGTTGCCCGAAGTTACGATTCGGGTAATTACGGCTCCCTCAGCGCCAAGCAAACGGGCCATCTGTGAGACGCAGGTCGCCGATACCTGTTTACCGAACTCGGTTTCGAACCGCGTCCTCTGCAGGATCACTCCCAGGAAGTTCAACTGCTTGCCGTGACGCCTGAGCAGTTCAAGGACAATGGGATGTGTCATCCATATCCAGGTAGTAGTGAAGATACCTCCTCCCCGACGGGCGTCCACCGTTATCGTGCCGTCCAGAAGTTCGTTGGGGTGCATCAGGGTTGGTAGCGACTCCCGAATAGGCAGCCCGCAGTAGGCTATTAGGGAATGGGCATGATGCCATTCGGTAAGGCAAGTAAGCACGTAGACTACGCGCGGCAGAGAAGGGTCACAGATGGACAGCTCAAAAGTCTCCACGCCTTCTGGAGCGAGATTCCGGGTGGTCTCTGCGAGCCGGCGGGCAACTCTGAATTCGGCGGACTGGATGGCCTTGTGGGCTTCCAGTTCGGTAACGCCATCGATGAGCTTGACCATGAGCACTATGTTGATGGTTGCCCCAAAAGGCGTTAGCGATGCCCCCGGTCCCCACATATCAACGATGCCCGCGCTGCGCGCCTCGGTGCCGCTCAAAATGGTCGGCCGGTACTCCGCCGAGGTCATCACCGTGATGCCGGACAACCTGTGTGTTCTGCCTTCTCCCGCTGTCTCCACTGGACCTAGTATGCCTGGGAAGACGCAGCCCGGCCCCGATACCTTTACACGCGGTTCCACGACATCGTGTATCTTGACAATCCTGGTCTTTTCGCCTGGATGCGCCACATCAAGGTCAGCCGACGAAACTCGTTTATCCTCAAGGATGAGCTTTGCCAGTTCATCCTTATTGATGGTGAGGGTTCCCTTGCTGCAAGCAGTGTGGCTGCCAAACTGGATATCCCTCAGCGAGAAGGTTGCTAATTCCAGTCTCATGGCACCTCCTAGCCAGACGTAAAAGTGATATCGGGGACGAAGATAGTGGGCCCTGCCACATCCTTCTGTAAGGCCTCGAGGGCACAGATCACGATGGCTCGCCTGAGGGCCTTATCAGCTTCCGCTGATAGGGTTGGGTCGCCACAGGGGTGGGGGATTTTAGTCCCGGTGATCACACGGTTAGCTCCCAGTTGCTTTGCCATCGTGGCCATGGCGGTAATAAAGGCGACCGGCATGCCTTCCTTCTCAATCGATCTGGCTACCGCAGCACCGCTGCGGGTGCACGACCCTCAGGTTGCGACCAGCAAAACGGTATCTGCTCCCTCGTCTTTCAACTCGGTGACTATCTCTTTTCCGATGCGGTGCATCACAGAGATCAAGCCCCGCGCCCCCGGTGTTACGTAGTAGTAGGGATAGAGCCGGGCGAAGACACCCTCCTTCTCCATGTCACGGCAAACATCGAGGGGCACCCCGTAGTTGGGATTGCGCTTCATGAACTCAATGTTGTAGCCGCCATGAATGACATCCCACTCCCCTTCCAGCATGGAGCTCATTTTTCCAATGTGGTACTTCGCCCATTTGGTGTTCTGATAGCCTCTGAACCCATCGGGGTTTCCTCTTTTGATTGCCCCGCTGGTAGTTATCAGCGCTAGGTAGGCATCTTTAAGGTTGGTTATCGGAGCTGGAACCGGGATTTTCTCCAGTGCTTCCAGAGGTATCTCCGTCGTGAAAGTCCGCCCCGTCAGCCTGTCCAGCAACATATCCACCGTTCTGACCGCGCCTGTCTGGCTCTTTATCTTATCGACCCTGAATCCGCGGGGGATATAACCCTCTTCGGCGGCTGTTCCTAGCGACCGGCCGCCAGCAAGCCTGGCCAGACCTTTTGCCATCCCGGCCAGTGCCTCCCCCATTCCCGATACAGTCTCCGTGGTTGGGAAGGCATAGACCGTTCGGTCCTTGTATTGCTTATACGTTTCGATTCCCGGATTTTCGAGATGCATGGCCGTGATACAGGCCGCGCTCAAGGAGTTGCGCACGGCGTGACACACCTCGGCGCAGGCAAAGCCATACCTGCCGGAGGCGAAGGCGGGCCCGGCGGCCACGAGAGCAACCTGGTTTTGCCTGGCGACCTGCACTATTGCCTCCAGCGCCTCCTCGCAGTGCTCAGAAAAGTAGTTATCCCCGCAGTATGCGGTCACCACAATTTCAGCCGCATCTCCGAGCAATTCCTGCAAACGTTTGCCCGGTCCCACTGCTCCCTTCAATGAACCTACCGGCAGATTAGCCTTGTCCTCGCCGCCTATACCCGCAAAGAACTGGTTCAGATAATGCATGATGCGAACTCGTGCCATGTTCTTCTCCTAACTTTCTTTCACTCGAGTAGCTATGTATATGTAAAGGAAGACGACTTGGCCAGAGGAATCTTGACACCGATATGTGCCGCCCGGCTCGTCGGGAAGGCTTTGGAGACTACTTAATGACTTCCGTTAACCACACAAGCACCGGCTTGGGTGTCTTTAACAACTCCTGGACGATTCGGCTCACCTCTTCGCCGGTCTTTGGACCCAGATCCATCTTCATCTTCTCGGCGGCCCTGCGAAGTTCAGGATCCGTGAAGGCTTTGTCATAGGCCCGGCGGAGCGCCTGAACGCGGTCCTTCGGGACTCCCGGCGCTACCGCCATGGGTCGTGTGATTCGGTTCACCGCCTGTATCGCGCGCAGCATGGCTAGCTCGTCTTTGCCCTTGCCCAGCTTCTCCACCAACTTCTCGGCTGCCGGCACGCCCTTCAGGAAAGGGTGGTCTTCGACTTCTGAGCCGGTGATGATGAGCACCTTGCAACAGGCCGCTGGGCCTTCAAACAGATCCGCGGCCAGGCTTGGTAGAGTTTGGAACGTTGTGCAAAACCCCTGCACCTCTTTGTTCTTCACGGCCAGACGCTGCGGGACCCCACCTTCATAACCTGTCACGACCTTGAACTTGGTACCCAGGGTCGCATTGAAGACAACTGGGGGGAGATGCGACGGACCGCCCTTGCCAAAGCTCGACACAACCAATTCCTTGCCGCGTTCGCCGATGGTGTCCTCGATGCGTGTGACGCCCGAGTCGGTCCGCGCCGCGCACATGCTCGACGTTTCAACAGCGCTGCCGATCCACTGGTACTCCAGGCCGTCGAAGCGCACGCCGGGCGCACCAATCGCCTGCGAGAGGACGATATCCGGGTTGAACGCGGCGATCACGGTCCCATCCTTCGCTTCCGTGTTGTACACGGTGTTGGCCGCCAGCATGGTGCCTCCGCCCGGCTTGTTCTCAACTACGACATTGGGATTGCCTGGGATGTACTTGGAGAGAACCTTCTGGAGCAGCCTGGCGTTGGTATCCGTCGCGCCGCCTGGCGCCATGCCGGCCACGATGCGGATGGTCTTGCCCTTATAGAAGTCCTCAACGGACGCGCCGGAGGCCGGGGTCGTAAGGAACGCGAAACTTACCGCCAAAAGCCAAAGTTTCTTCCCCATATATCCCTCTCTCTCTACTGGGCACATCTAAAAACTCGACTTTTTTGAGGACGAGTCCGTTCAGTTGTATTTCAGATAAGGGAGCCTACTCCAAGCTCATGCTGGGTGTCAAACTATTTGTTCCTTAAACGCCGGAGCACATTTTTTCCAATCAAGTTAACTGCGGTAGCGGAACGCCCTCTTACATAGCATCACTTGGCCCCGCTGTTTTCTTGTCGCTCACCCACTGATTCCTAATTTTTTGAGCGCTTCTTTCAGGTAGCTCTGATCCACATACTTGAGCGGATTTGGAACTGGCTTTTTCGACTGACTGTGCTCGGCGTAAAGCTGTAACGTCGTCTTCAGCCCCTCGATGTTTACTTCCGCACTCGGATGCCAGATGCGGTTTGCCGCATAATACTCCCATCCCCTACGGGCATGGTCCGGCTTGAGTTGGATCTCCTTGGCCAAAAACTCAATGGCCGGCTCTTTGTTCTCCTAGAGCCAGCGATGCGCCCGAGCGATTCCCGTCAAAAAACGGACCAAAAGATCCCGGTTTCTTTCCGCCCATGGTCGCTTCACCGCAAGAACGGAAAGCTGGAAGTTCGGAAAGTAATCTTTGAAATAGCCGAGCATGTTAAATCCCATCTCTTCAGCAACAAAGCTGAGGGGCACGACAAGATAGGTAGCCGCGACCTGGCCCGAAGATAGCGCGGCAAAATTATAGGTTCCTCCGCCGACGGCGAGAATCTTATAATCCGCAGGGTAGTCGAGGCCATTCCTCTTCATCACCTGTACCAATACATTGCTCGCTCCGGAATTTAAGCTCTGCACTCCCAATGTGGTGCCCCGCAGGTCCTTGAAGGTTTTGTAGGTCTTCCCTGCTACAATGGCCTGGGTGAGGCCGTTGACCACACCCGCTACGATCACGAGATTCGCCCCACCCTCGATGGCCCCAACGGTCACATCAGCAGAGCTGGAAGCCACATAGATAGATTCTCCGACCAGAGCTTGAACCGTAATCGATGAGCCCCGAAGCAAGATCGGTTGTACTTCCAGCCCCTCCTCCGCGAAAAAACCCTGTTTAGATGCGAGCCAGAGCATGTTTGTCCCCATGGTTTTAGTCCCCACGGCAGCGGGGAACTTCACCTTTTCCTGGGCCGAACATACTCCAGCGATTAAAACCAGAGCGCCAACCGTAGCCAACAACCGAGGTATAACCATGGCCTCTTACCTCCTTCAGCGGTTTTGCGTGACCACGTCGACAACTGCCGGCTGTGCTTTCTCCTTAACGTAGCTCACGGCTTCTTTTAAGATTCGATTGAGATCGTTCGGTTCCGTGACCGGACCAAAAGCGCGCACAGAATATCCTCTGGCGATCTGGACGAAATCGACCTCGGGTTTTTCGATCCGTATACCGATCGTTTTGTTCTCAATCGGCCGGCCCCGATGAACCGCCATGACCCCTTGATGCTCTTCATCGTTGTAATACGACCGGTTATTAAAGAGAACCATGAGAAGCGGGATTTCATAGTGTGCCGCAGTCCACAGCGTGCTCGGGTTAAACAAAAAATCGCCATCAGGCTGGATGCCGACGCAGAGTTTGCCCGATCCCTTCAAGGCCAAGGCCGCGCCGAGCGAAGCTGGAAGACTGTTGCCCACGCCTCCGAACCGGCGCCTCCCCAAGAACTGATTAAAGCGAGAGCAGTTAAGGAAGCGCAATTCCTGCAGACGAGCGCTATGGTTGGTCAAGACAAAATCTTGGTCGTTTAATACTTGGGCCATCTCACTGAACAGGCGGAGAGCGGCGATGGGCTTTTCATTCGACTTCTTTCGCGCTTCCTCTTGAAGGCCTCGGACCCACTCTGATCGCATCGCGCTCAGCTCCCCTCGTCGCCGATCAATCGCGTCTTTCAACCCTCCCAAGGCGCTTTTCTCTTCTCGCAGCCGCCGCAACAACTCCGGGAGGAAAATCTGACTGTCAGCCAGAATCGGGAGATCCACTTCCGCAAGCTTGTCATAGTCCTGGGACCAGCTTCGAACCAGAAGGTCGTTTAGGTGAACGTGGATAACTTTAGCCTGGGAAGACAAGGAGCCGAGAGCACCATGGAGATTAGCAACGTCTACGGCCACGACAAGATCGGCGCGGCTCAAAACCTCCTTTTCCTGCCCGGTGAAGTTAAGAGGGTGGAGACTGGGAAAATTCAATCTGCCTCCCTGATCCAACACCGGCACGGCAAGAAGCTCGGCCAGGCCGACGAGGGCGTCAAAAGCCGCTTCCGCCCGGCCGACAGAGTCGGCAACAAGAACTGGATGACGCGACTCCAAGAGCCAACGAATCGTGTTCTCGAAACCTTCTTCAGGCGCCTGAATTCGAAGTGGTGGGCCATGACGCCGGAGATCGGGAAAAGGTATCTCCCCATCGATCTTTTTCTCCTGAATTTCGGTGTCGTAGCAGAGATACACCGGGGCCATCGGCTCCGTCGTGGCGAGCCGATAGGCTCGGATAAACGACTCGGGGATGCTCGCTATGCTCGCTGGCTGGTCATCCCACTTGACGTAGTGTCTGACTTGATCTCCTTGCACCAGCGCTGTGTGCGTCCAGTCGATCCCGGATCTGCGTTTTACGGTATCCATCGGACCCGTCCCGCCCAGTACAATCACGGGCGTGCGGCAGGTCCAAGCGTTGTAGATGGCCATGGTGGCATGCTGGAGCCCGACGATATCGTGGACGATCGCTGCCATCGGCCTACCCTTGACACGCGCGTAACCATAGGCCATCGACACGGCAACCTCTTCGTGACAACAGAGGATGACCTCCGGCTGGCGGTTGCCGCCGTAATTAACCAGGGAGTCGTGCAGGCCGCGGAACGACGAGCCGGGATTCACTGCGGCGTACTCGATATCAAAAGCTTTAAGAAGATCGACAATCAGGTCCGAACCATATTCCGGTTTTCTACGTCCATTCATACCATCTCCTCCTTGATTAGATTCTGACGTTTTAAATGTTCAACAGAACCACTTCAACAAAGTTTATCGGCCAAGGCGCCGGGGGCAGTCCTGGACATATTGTGTAATACTCAATTTGTTTAGTAAGCAAGGCCTGGCCCCGTTCCCCAATGCCGGACTGGTCAGCACTGCTACCGAGGCCAAATCCTATCTCGCGGGAATAAGTCCGGATCCTGACCCTCAACCCTGTTTCACCCCTTGTGGTTCAGATACTTGCATGTCTCCCGAGCACCGCTTGGCATCCTGGCGATTGGGTTCAAGGTTCAAAGCGCCCGCTCAGTCCAAATCGTTCAAGTCGTTGAGCGCTTTTAGCCGTTATTCACGAGCACTTCTCCAATCTCTACAGCTTGGACCGACGATAGTCGAATCGATTTCACGCTGTCAACAACAAAAAGCCAACAGCTGAGTTGATACCGTTTTCACCCGACACCAGTTTTCACCGAGTTGACGACTGTCACGCGAGAGTTTACACTCAAATTGTGATCAAAACGTTCGCGGATCGGGATAGGCAGGAGTTGTATGAGACCGGAAAGTCAAAGCGATTTCCAACAGACATTTGGAAGCGGGCGATGCGAAGGCTGGAATATCTCGATTTGGCTGCGCGCTTGGATGATTTGCAGGTTCCTCCCAGCAATCGGCTTCACAAGCTATCGCGAGACCGCGAGGGGCAATACTCCAT
>JACPFE010000152.1:9831-14344 GCA_016183145.1 Deltaproteobacteria bacterium
GGCAATTCTCCATATCCGTGAACGACCAATGGCGAATTTGTTTTCAATTCAAGGATGGCGACGTTTACGACGTCGAGTTGACGGATTATCATTGATGGAGGTGCTAAGATGAGTATTCCAAATAACACCGTAAGGAAAGTTCGCCCCACTCATCCGGGCGAAATGCTGCGCGAGGACTTCTTGCCGGACTATCGATTGTCGGTTTCGAGTTTCGCGAAGGCACTTGGCGTCTCACGCCAGACTGTCAATGAATTACTTCGAGAGCGGCGTGCGGTGACTCCGGAAATGGCGCTGCGTCTCTCGCGTTTATTCGGCAACACGCCGGAGTTTTGGTTAAACGCGCAGCGTGCGGTCGATCTGTGGACCGTTGCAAAAAATATCAAGAATAAAATTCAACGGATCTCGCCACTAAACGCCGCGTAAGGCGTAGTTCTTTACAAAGGCAACTGTGGATAGGAAACGGGTCAAATATTTTGTTGTGAGTAGTTCGCACTTGTTGGAACCCGCCCTTACATGTCTTGCCCCGATGAAATACAGTTTGTCGGACAGTCTACGACGTCATGAAGCCGGACTGTCAACAAAAGATTTGACCCCTGTCCTGTCCCTGTCCACGTACCCAACTCGCTGCTCCCGACCGCGCCACCTTTTCCCTTTACAATCTGCACAGCCAGCGGTAAATTCCGCCTGGAGTTGGTGGGCGCCCATAAGACGCGACCGACAAGAAACAGCATGATCCAAAGGAGGTCGAACATGAATAGATTGGGCAAGACGCTTTGGCTTCAATTCCTGCTCCTGTTTGGGATTTCTGAGGCGTTGCCGGCCACCGGCGCCGGGAAAGTCATAATCGCTCAATCGGCCGTGGTCGCGGATGTCCTGCCTCTCTGGATCGCCAAGGAGCAGAAATTTTTTGATAAGTATGGTCTGCAGGCGGAGGTGGTCCTAGTAAAAAGCACCCCCATGGTTGTCTCAGCGCTACTCTCCGGTGATGTCCAAATGGGTAATATCGGCGGTGTGGGTGTCGTGGGAGCTGCAGGAGGGGGAGCCGACCTCAAAGTCGTTGCGTCGTTTTATAACAAGCCGATTCTGAGAGTCATCGCTCGGCCAGAAATAGAGAAAACCGAAGATCTGAAGGGCAAGCGATTAGGCGTCCAAAGTATCGGCGGCGCGGGCTGGCTGCAAGCCATGCTTGCCCTGGAACAGCTCGGTTTGGACCCGAGCCGGGATGACATTCGGGTGTTGCAAACCGGTGCCAGCCCTGTCAGGGTCCAGGCCTTGGAGGCGAAGTCGATCGACTTTACCGTGTTTTCGGACATGTCTTTTGTGCTCATGTTGAAGCAGAGAGGATTCCGGCTACTTGCGGAGATACCGCCGGTACCTGTTGCGGGTTTAGGCATCGCGGTTGATCGCGGGTACATTCAACGGCACGGTGACGTGCTCGAGAACGCGCTCAAGGCGTTGGCGGAGGGGATTGCGTTTGCGCTCTCGACGGAACGGAAGGGCCCAACGATCGAGCTGATGATGAAGCACCTCAAGGTTCGGAGCGATGCCGCCGAAGAAAGCTATAAGGAACTCCCGAGAACCCTGGAACGCAAGCCTTACGTCTCAATCGAAGGCATGCAAAATATTCAGCGTCTCATGAAGCTCCACAATACACGGGTGGCCAAGATCGACGTACGAGAACTTGTAGACAACAGTATTCTTCAGAAGCTAGATCAGAGCGGATTTCTGGATCGGCTTCACGCCACTTACGGCCTTAAGTAGCCTTTTTGGCCGATGTGAAGAGAGTATCAAAATCCTTCTTTTTCCAGCTTTCGCGCAATCCGATCATCTACAAGATCCTCCACCTTTAGCCCGCCAAGTTTGGGGTTGACTCGGCTGAGAACACGAAGAGCGTTTTGCAGCCCTTCCCTGGTTGGCGTAAGAGGCCGGTTATAAAGAATCTTCATTCTCTCGTACAACTCCTCATCGCCTTCCACCTCTGGCCGTCGCAACCATTTACGTAAGCTCCGCATCACTGCCTGTTTGTTTGCCCGGTCCTGAATAAATCCAATCGCTTTACTCAATGCCTTTAACGTCTTCTCAGCAACCTGCGGGGAAACATCCACGAAACTCTTCCGGGCCAATAGGCCTTGAAGTTGGTAGGGAATGTTAGCCTTGGGGAGATCGGCCAAGATGCGGCCTCCATGGCGTTCAACCATTTTGCTGAACGTATAACCCAATAAGGCCCCGTCGACAGTGCCTGTCATCATAGCCTGGGCTATCACAGACCCATCACCTATCACTCGGAACTGTATCTTGTCTCGCTCAGGATTGAGCCCCCAATGGTCCAGGGCCGTCATCGTAAACGTCCAAATCCCGCCGCCCATGCTTTGCACTCCAAGCGTTTTGCCCTTAAGATCCGCTACGGTTTTGATCTTTGGCGAGACGACGAAGTAACCGTCAAGCTTATTAATAAGACCGGCAATGAAGACCAAATCCAGCCCCCCTGCAATCGCCCCGATCGTGGCTCCAGTAGCAGAACCCGAGTAGAAGTGGGCGTCCCCTGCCGCCAAGGCCGAAATGGAGATAGGTCCACTTCGTACTTGGACAACCTCAGCCTCCAACGCACGTTCCTCAAAAAAGCGTTGATCTTTGGCGACAAAGAGAAGACCGGTCCGCTCACTAAAATCAGCATACGTCAGAACGATCTTTTGGTTAGAGCTGGCCCCCTCGGCAAACGGTCTGGGGAGAATGGAGAGGAAAAAGATTAGGCAAATCCCTAAAGCTGGATGCCCCGGTCTGAGGATAGACATCAAATAATAAGCCTCCTGCGAAAATCCTAGCGGGCTCGGTTTTTCTCGATGCTAAAGAAATTCCCAATATCTTCTGAAACTCACTTTCAAGACCACCTCGGCCATACGCCGGCTCATCTCGGAAATTTTATATTCAACCTGCGGGCAGCCTCCGGAAACACCTGGCCACTTCCTTGTCAAACTCCAACAAACCGCTCCACCTGGATCAGATTGCTTACCGGGGGCGCAGTCACTGGACTCTCCGGATCGGTGAAGAAGATATTTGGAGTACAGCCCCAATCCACGCCCTCCTTATCCGGCTCGTAGTTGCCCCCGTGGTGAATCACAACGATTCCCGGCATCACCCGTGACGTTACATAAGCAGGAATGACCGCCACCCCCTTGTCGTTATAGACCCGAACCATGTCCCCGTCCTTCACCCCTCTCGCCTGCGCGTCAGAAACATTCATCCAGGCGGCGTGACGGTAGCAGTCGCCGCGCAGCGTGGGGACATTCCAGAAAGTGGTGTGGTTTCGATACCTGGGATAAGCGCTGAGCAGAAAGAGCGGAAAGCGGCGCACATCGCAATGGTCCATGCCTCTGTACATAGGCTGGTAAGCTGGAATTGGCGGAAGGTCGCGCCAGTCATTGGGCAGATTGTCGATCAGCCGACCGAAATCGTCAACGTGCAACTTCCCTCTCTCTGACTCATCTCCGATGACGTAACTGTAGATTTCGATCTTGCCGGTCTTGGTCTGGAGCGGCTTTCCCTCATCAATGAAGGCCGTGTATCCGTGGAACGGCTTCTCGTTCAGCTCCTGGAAATTATAGAGACCACTTTTCTTGAAGTCCTCCCACTCCGGGAGATTTGCCCCTCGCCCGCGCATCTCCTCAACCATGCGCCCATATTCGTGCTTAAGGTATTTCTCCCAGCCTTCCCACCAATCGCCACCCTCTTCACAGTAAGTATTGTAGAAATCGCCAACCCCCAGCCTTCTCGCTATTTCTGTATAAATCCAATGGGCGGGCTTGGCCTCACCGGGGGGTTCGACAACCCCCGACACGTAGGTCATGTTGACAAAACCGCCATAGCCAGGTGAACCGCCACCCCCGATGCGCCGGTCCTCAAGGCACTGATCGGCCACCGGCAGGATCACATCCGAGATCCACAGGGCAGGGCTCATGTGGCTGTGAATCCAGACCACGAAATCCATCTTCTGAGCAGCCTTGATGTGGTCATTGGAAGAGTCAGCGGAATTGATGACGGTCCTGGTATTGTGCAGCCAAGTTCCTCCCCCCATGAGCATCTTGGGGGTTGGCAAAGGTAGATCGTTCGGTGCTCGCCAGCCGATGGTGGCTTTGTACTCGTCCGCCGTCATTTCGCCGGAGTCCACCTTTTCCTTGAGCAGCACCATTTGTGCCCACCTATGACTGCGGTACATCTTGGGCACTTTCACCTTGGGGAATTCTCCGTACGGGAGCATCCTTGCCGGTTTCGGCGTAGTACCCATCTTGAAGGGGACGGAGCCCCCGGCAACGCCCCAGTTGCCCATGATGGCCTGAAGGGCGGCCGCGGCACGCACCGTGTTTTCCCCGCGGCTCTTGCGTGACACGCCCCAACTTATCCCCCAGATCCAGGTAGGTTTCATCCGAGCATAGAGGTGGGTGAACTCCCGGATCGTCTCGGCAGGGACCCCGCAGATCGTTTCCGCCCACTCGGGGCTCCTCTCGATGCCGTCAGC
>JACPFE010000153.1 GCA_016183145.1 Deltaproteobacteria bacterium
AAATGTTCGACAAGGGCTGGTGAAAGCTCGAGGATAGAGGATAGAGAATCGAGGATTGATGAAAGATTTCCCCACCTCGATCCTCGATCTTCAATCCTCGATCCTCGAAGTTCTTAGGAGTTTTATGAAGTGCTGTACTGACGTAGGCGGAACTTTTACCGACTGTCTGGTGCTCGACGACGACGGGCAGGTGCACGCCTTTAAGTCGCCGACGACGCCGGCGGACCCGACGGTGGGCATGACCAATGTGTTGCAAAAAGCGGCGCGCCACTTTCGCATGGAGCTGCCGGAGTTCATGTCCAACGTGCGGCTGCTGATCGCCCACGGCACGACGCTATCGACCAACGCCCTGCTCACGGGCAAGATCGCCAAGGTTGGCCTGCTCACCACCAAAGGCTTCCGCGACACCCTGGAGATGCGCCGCGGCTTTAAAAACATCCGCACCTCGCGCTTCAACGTTTTCGTGCCGCCTTATAAGCCGCTGGTGCCGCGCACCCTGCGCCTGCCCATCGACGAAAGAACCCTTCACACCGGCGAGATTCTCACGCCACTCAACGAGGAAGATGTCCACGCGGCCATCGGCAAATTCAAGGAGGAAAAAGTCGAAGCGGTGGCCATTTGTTTCCTGCACAGCTACATCAATCCGGCGCATGAAAAGCGCGCGCTGGAAATTTGCCGGCGCGAGCTCAACGGCGTCTACATCACCGCCTCCCACGAAGTGCTGCCGGTCTACCGCGAATACGAACGCTTCAGTACCACGGCGGTCAGCGCCGCCGTCGGCCCCATCACGGCGCACTACCTGAGCGCGCTCCAGCAAAAATTGCGGGAGATCGGCTTCAAGGGCACCCTCTATATGGTTTCCGGCGGCGGGCTCGTGCAATCGGTGGACGAGTCGGCGCGGCGCGCAGCTTCGTTGATTAATTCGGGCCCGGCGGCGGCGCCTCCCGGAGCGATCCGGCTGGGGCAGGTGGTCAACTGGAAGAATCTTTTCTCCGTGGATATGGGAGGCACGAGCTACGACGTCTGCCTGATCCGCAACGCTGAAATTCCGACCACCGATTACAATTGGGTGGGCGACGAGCGTGTCGCGATGAAAATGGTCGATGTGCCGAGCGTCGGCGCCGGTGGCGGCAGCCTCGCTTGGATCGACACTCTCGGTCTCTTGCGCGTCGGACCGCAAAGCGCGGGTGCCGATCCGGGCCCGGCCTGTTACGGCAGAGGCGGCACGCAACCCGCCGTCACAGACGCCGATCTCGTGTTGGGATATGTGCCGGCGGATTATTTTCTCGGCGGCGAGATCGCGCTCAATCGAGACCTCGCCGAAAAAGCGATTCGCACGGTGGCGGAGCCGCTGGGCATCGATTTGCCCACGGCGGCGATGACCATCTTTACCACGGTTAATTCGCTGATGGCGGACAAAATGACCGAGATTTCCACCAAACGCGGTACCGATGTCCGCGACTTCGCTCTGGTCGTCGGCGGCGGCGCGGGGCCGGTTCACGGCGCTTATCTAGCCGACCTGCTCGAGATCCCCACGGTCATCATCCCGCGCTACGCCGCCACCTACAGTGCCTTCGGCATGCTCAACATGGAGGTGGGGAGAAATTGCGCGCGCTCGCTCCTTATGCGCAAAAGCTTTCTCGAATTGGAGCGCGTTAACCGGCTCTTTGAGGAGATGGAGGTGGAAGCGCGGGAGGTTTTGGGAGAGATCGGCATCGCGCCGCAAGACGCCGTGCTGCGCCGCTCCATCGATATGCGCTACCTGGGTCAGTTCCACGAAGTCGAGATTGCCGATATCCCAACGGGAAAACTCGGGGTTCAGGAAATCGAGCAAATCACCGAGTCGTTCCATCGCCGCCATAAGGAACTCTTCACTTTCGATATGCCGAAGCGCGAGGTCGAGTTCTTGAACGTCCTGCTCAAGGCCACGATGCGCCACGAGCCGCTCAAATTGGCCGAGATCGCGGCGGCGACCGGCGGCGCGGACAAGGCGATCAAGCGGCGCCGGCCGGTTCTATGGAACCTGTCCAAGGGCTACGAAGAGACCGCCGTCTACGACGGTGACCGCCTGGCGGCGGGGCACCGCATCGACGGGCCGGCGATCGTCGAAGAGGCCGCCACCACCGTGGTCATTCCGCCCAACTACGTTTGCGCGGTGGACAAGATAAAAAATTACATTCTTACCCGGCGTTCATAAGGATGATGCGGCATGTATAGAGTGTCCGTCGATGTCGGTGGCACCTTCACCGATTGCCTCGTGCTCGGTGAAGAAGGCGAACTGAGGCAGTTCAAGTCGCCCACCACGCCGCAAGATCCCTCGCTGGGATTTTTAGCCTGCCTGGAAAAAGCGGCGAAGGATTTTCGCCGGCCGCTCGCCACGTTTCTCGCCGATGTCGATTTGCTGATTCACGGCACGACCCTGGCGACCAACACCTTGATCAACGAGAACGGCGCCAAGACGGGGCTGATCACGACCAAGGGATTCCAGGACGTGATCGAGATTCGCCGGGGATATAAAAACATCCGCGCCTCGATGTACAACGTCTTCGTTCCGCCCTATAAGCCGCTGGTGCCGCGGCGCCACCGGCTCGAAGTCGAGGAGCGCGTCTTGGATTCGGGGGAGATTCTGACCCCGCTGAACGAGGAAGAGACGCAAACAGCGGTCGCCAAGCTCAAAGAAGCAGGCATGGAATCTCTGGCAGTGTGCTTTCTTCATTCATATGCGAATCCGCAGCATGAACAGCGCGCCGCCGAAATCGCCCGTGCTGCATTTAACGGCGGCTACGTCACCGCATCCCATGACATTCTGCCGGTATGGAGAGAGTTCGAGCGCTTCTCCACCACCGTGGTGTCGGCGTACGTTGGGCCGGTGGTGGAGCGATATCTAAACGCCTTGGTGAAGCGGCTGGAGGAATCCGGCTTTAAGAAAAATCTGTTGCTGATGCTATCCAGCGGCCTGGTGGAAACCGTCGCCCACTGCGTCGCGCGCGCCGTCTTGTTGATCGGCTCGGGTCCGGCCGCCGCACCCGCCGGCGCTTCCTACATCGGCGAGTCCGCGGGCCGGCGAAGCCTCATCTCCATCGACATGGGCGGCACGTCACTGGACGTTTGCCTGATTCGCGATGGCGAGATACCCACTACCACGGAGAGTTGGGTGGGCGAAGAGCGGGTGGCGGTTAAAATGGTCGACATCCACTCCGCCGGAGCGGGCGGCGGCTCCATCGCCTGGATCGATTCCCTCGGTCTCTTGCGCGTCGGACCGCACTCCGCCGGAGCGGAACCGGGCCCGGCCTGCTACGGTCGCGGCGGCAAGGAGCCGACGGTCACCGACTCCGATCTTCTGCTCGGCTATGTGCCGGCGGATTTTTTCCTCGGCGGTGAGATTCAGCTCGCGCGCGATGAAGCTGAAGAGGCGGTTAAAAAAGTTGCTCAACCGTTGGGAATGAGCGTCGCCCTGGCCGCCCAGGCGATTTTCACCACGGTCAATTCCTTCATGGCCGATCAGATCACCGAGGTCTCCACCAAGCGTGGCTACGACGTGCGCGATTTCGCCCTGGTGGTGGGCGGCGGCGCCGGCCCGGTGCATGGCGCGGCGATCGCCGAGCTGCTGAGCATTCCGGCGGTGCTCATTCCGTCGGTGGCTGCCGCCTATTCGGCCTTCGGCATGTTCGCCATGGACGTGGGGCGGAACTATGCCCGCTCCTATATCTGCGGCGCGAAGAACATCGACATCGAAAAAGTAAACCGGCTTTACGACGAGATGGAAGCGGAGGCGGTGGCGGGATTTCGCGCCAACGATATTTCGCCCGAGCAAGTCGTCTTTCGCCGCAGCGCCGAGATGCGCTACGCCGGCCAGTTCCATGAAGTCGAGGTGGAATTGATGGGTTCGACCCTTCGACAAAGCTCAGGGCAGGCAAGCTCACCACAGGGCGGCGCCGGTTTCAGCGCGCAGCAGCTCGAAGCGACGGTGAATGAATTTCACCGTCAGCATGAGAAGCTCTACACCTTCCGCATGCCGTGGAAGGCCGCCGAGTTTTTGACCTTCAGGCTGCGCGCGACCGTTCCGAGGGCGCCGTTTCACCTGCGTCAGATAGACGAGGGCGGTCCGGACGGCGCGGGCGCCATCAAGCGGTGGAGGCGCTGCTGGTTCGAGGGACGCGAAGTCGACACGCCGGTCTATGACGGCATGCGACTTTTGGCCGGCGCCCGTTTTTCGGGACCGGCGATCATCGAAGAGACGACGACCACGGTGGTGGTTCCGGCAAACTTTACTTGCGCCGTGGACCAGTGGAAGAATTATCTTCTGACCCGGGAGACTATGTCGCAATGAAAAGAAATCCCATAGATGTCATGCTGAGCAGAGCGAAGCATCTCGCATTTTTTTCCACTTACGAAGGCGAGATCCTTCGGCTATCGCCTCAGGATGACACTAGGACACAGTCTCCACGTGGAGAATGGCCATGAC
>JACPFE010000164.1 GCA_016183145.1 Deltaproteobacteria bacterium
CCGCCGAGCCGGTTTCCGGCGTGAAGGCTTGGCCGTAATGGAGATGGTTTCCCTGGCTGCCGTTGACCAGATGAATCAAGGAATAGAGCGGCGAGAAGCCGCAGACCCTTCGTCTGTCTTGATCCTTGGCGATCTCGTTGAAGAAGCCGGGCGCGTCGCGCGCGGCCAGGCGCTCGACGAGGCGCTGATCTTCGGCTTCGACCCACTTGAGAAAATCGTCGGTGATCGGATCGCGGTCGCCGAACTGCCGCCCCACGTGGGCCAGATCGACGCCGGCGACGAAACAGACTCGCCGCGATTCCCTTTCCGCCAACTCCCGCAAAGCACGGAGAAAGGTTCCGACGGAAGACGTTTGTTCCGGCGGCGTTCGGTTGATCAGCATGGAGTGAAACGAGGTGACCAGGATCGGCACGATCTTAAACGGTTTCTCTGGTTGTCCCGTGAGCCCGGCGCGCCGCTGGGCGGCGTATTTGAGGAACAGCACCTGGAATTCGAGGGAATGCTCGCCGCGATGGAGATACTCATCGGCGAAGAGATCTTCGGTACATTTTTCTTGCAGCCTTGAGACAAAGTCCTTGTCGGTCTCGACTTGAGACAAAGTCCTTGTCGGTCTCGACCATGCCCAGCGGAGTCGCGAAATCCTTCGGCGTCAAGACGAACGGGGTCTCGCCGCTTACGTGGGAGGTGCCGAGTAAAATGTAGAGGTCGGCTCCCCCGCTTTCCACCAGCGGCTTATAGGCCCACGCATAGGCGGGACCGCCGCGGTGAAAATCGATGTGAGGTGCGACGATGGCTTTTGGGGGTAAAGCCCTGCTCTCTTCCGAGGGAAGTCCGGGACCATTCGGCGCGATAAAATAACCGTCGAGCTGCGCCTTCAACTCAAGTGGATTTTCCTTGTAGCCGCCGCCCATATGCGCGGGCGCGCGGGTCGGCAAGCGGCGAAACTCATCGACCACGGACTTTTGATAAGCGAAAAACCGCTCGCTCGCCAGATAATAGTTCCGGTCGAGCATTTCCACGAAAGCTTTCAATTCTTCGCTCATCAGCAGATTGCCGAACTGTTTCGAGTAGGCTTCCTGAATATCGATGAAGTCGCGCTGGCCGTCGAGGTGGGCGAGAATAAAATAGCCGGCCGGCGAGATGCCCAACGGCACGGCAAGATTCAGCGGATCTTTGAGGTAGATGAGGGTCTTTCCCTCATGATTAACCGGAACCGCCTCAATGGGGCGCATTCGGGGCCGATCCTGCATAACGAGATGATCGATAGCGGCGAACTGGAACTAGAGACAATAGTGACGGATCGGCGAAGCCGACTAACCCATCCCGAGCTTTTGCCTCGCCGTCTCGCTGATCATACTCGGGTTCCAGGGCGGATCCCAAACGAGATCGACGGTGGCTTCCACCACGCCGTCGAGCGCGAGAATCCTCTGGCGCGCGTCGTTGGCGATCATCGCCCCCATGCCGCAGCCGGGCGCGGTGAGCGTCATTTTCACCGCCACCTGCTCGTCTTTGACTTCCACGTCATAG
The DNA here is from genome assembly GCA_016183145.1 of Deltaproteobacteria bacterium. Lineage (GTDB taxonomy): Bacteria > Desulfobacterota > Binatia > UBA9968 > UBA9968 > JACPFE01. The sequence continues at coordinate 1,528 of JACPFE010000164.1, forward strand.
ACCAACCCCAGGTCGACGATGTTGACCGGGATTTCCGGATCATAGCATTCATGAAGCGCTTCGTAGACCTGTTCTTTCGTAGCCATTGTATTGCTCCTCTCGGCCGCCCAAGGCGGCTCATTTAAAGGCTCACCTAACTCGACACGATCTTCAAACCCTGGCTCTGCTGTGCCCGCTCGGATGCGATCGACAACTGCCCGGCCAGCTTGGCGGCGATTTCCAGAAAACTCTTGCTCACTTCGCAATTCGGATCCCTGACGAGAATCGGCACGCCTTCATCGCCCCCTTCCCTTAGCGCTGGCGTAATCGGGATTTCGCCGAGGTAGGGAATCTTGAACCGCTCGGCGGCCCGTTGCGCGCCGCCGCGGGAAAAAATCTCGTGCTTCTTACCGCAACCGTCGCAGATAAAATAACTCATGTTCTCGACGAGGCCGACGATGGGAATCATAACCTTGTCGAACATTGATTTCGCGCGAATCACGTCCGCCAGCGCAACGTCCTGAGGCGTTGCGACCAACAGAGCGCCGCTGACCTTGAGCTGCTGGGAAAAAGTGATCTGCACATCCCCCGTGCCCGGCGGCATGTCGACGACGAGATAATCCAGCTCCCCCCAGTGCACATCCGCCATCAACTGGTTCAACGCCTTTCCCAACATCGGCCCGCGCCAGATTACCGCTTGATCATCGCCCAGGAAAAATCCGATGGACATCACCGGCACGCCATGCGCTACGGTAGGGGCGATTTTGACGCCGCCTTCCACGTCGACTTTCCTCGGCTCGCCTTTGACTCCCATGATGATCGGTATCGACGGCCCGTAGATATCGGCATCCAATAGCCCCGTCGCCGCGCCGTGGATTTTTAGCGCGACCGCGAGATTTGCGGCCACCGTAGATTTTCCTACGCCGCCCTTGCCCGATGCCACCAGGACGACGTTCTTGACGTTTGGCAAAAGGTCCGTCTGGCCGGCGCCGGCCTTGCTCCCGCGCACCTGGGCGCCGAAGGTAATGTCAATGGTGTTTATGCCTGGAATTTTTCCTAGAGCCTTCTTGCAGTCGCCTTCAATGCTCTCGCGCAAGGGGCACGCCGGGGTGGTCAGTTCGACAGTGAAGGCGACCTTGCCGTCGTCCAGCGAGAGCGCTTTCACCATTCCAAGGCTCACGATATCGCGGTGCAACTCCGGATCTTGGACGGTCCTCAGAGCTGCCATGACTTGTTCATGTGTCGCGTTACTCACGGGCATCCTTTCGGCGGCAACAAACTATAGACTTCTAAGGTCTACGATGTCAAGACGGGGACTGAAACTCATTTGTGTCCGCGGCTCCCTGCCGCGCCGCTGTGATTCGTGGCGGGTGCGCCCGGCGCAGTGAATTGGTGGATTCGTCTTCAATGGGCGCTGGATTTCAAATCGGCAACAAGCGCGCTAAGAATCGCATCCAGCGCCTCGTTCCAGCCCTTGACCAAGGCCTCGGGCGAGCGCCCGGTGACGGCGACAGATTTGGCGTAGCGTTTGGCCGCGACGATCTCGGCCTTGCTCGGCGATTCTTTTCGCAAGAAAAATTCCATTTCCAGGACGGCCTTGGGAGCGCCCGGATCGCGGAAGTCGCCGTACAGCGCGTTGACCACACCTTCCAAAACATGGGTCGGTTCCAACTGGCTCGACGCGTTGATGACGTGCCGGAAGATTTCTGATTGGGCCAGCCCTTTGCGGAGTTCTTCGCCGAGCAGCGCCGCCGGCGAAACCAGGAACTGATTGTAGAAGTCCGACTCGTAACCGGAGCCGGAGGTGCGGTAGACGAAACCTTTGTCTTCGTAGCGCGGCGACACGCGGATATTCGCGACTTGCAGAACCCCGCGTCCCGGCGGATTCGACGGGTTAACGTTGCGGTTGACCTCCAGTACAAAATAGCGCTTGTCCGGATAGCTTCTTTCGATGGCAACGCAACCGGAAGCCAGCGCAAGCAGTAAAAAGGCGCCATGCCAGAGATTGCTGAGAAGCTTCTTCATCGTCCCATGACTTTCGACGGCGGCGGCGGCGTTCCGAACAGCGTCTGCGACGGATATTTTTTCGAGTTTTCGGTGATCTCTTTGAAATTCTCCGAGATCGAGCGCAGGTTTTGCACGGTGGCCTGGATATCCTGCTGCTGGCCGGCGATCAGGCGGTTAAGCCGCTGCAAAGTTTGTTTCATCTGGGCGCTTGAGTCCGGCAGA
>JACPFE010000165.1:0-3849 GCA_016183145.1 Deltaproteobacteria bacterium
CCGAAGAGCGTTTCCGTGCCGAAGCGAACGGCTTGCTTCTTGAATTCCTCCATTAAATCCGGCCCCATAATGCCCTTGGGAAAGCCCGGATAGTTTTCCACGTCGGTGGTAATGGTAAGTTGCCCGCCGGGTTGCGACCCTACGATAAGGAGCGGCTTAACATTAGCGCGGGCGGCGTAGATGGCGGCTGTCAAGCCCGCGGCGCCGGAGCCGAGAATAATAACGCGGTAGTGACTTTTCTTATCCATTCGGTTTCTGTAACATAAAAACGACGAGGCAGAAAGCAAGGTTCAACCGAACTATAGCCAAAAATGGTTGTAGACGACTGGGCCGGATACGTAATCAAGATCGTCGTCCTGAGCGAAGCGAAGGATCTTTACCTCAATAACCGAAAGAAACCGTATTATGGCGAAACTGAGTCACCTAGACGACCAAGGTCGGGCGCGCATGGTCGATGTCTCGGACAAGGACGTCACCAGCCGCACCGCCGTGGCGCGCGGCACCATTTATATGCGCCCGGAAACCTTGGAGCTGATTCTCGAAGGCAAAGTCGAGAAAGGCGACGTCTTTTCCGTAGCCCGTGTGGCTGGCATCATGGCGGCCAAGAAAACTTGCGAACTCATTCCCATGTGCCACCCGCTCAACATCACGTCGGTGGAAATCGAACTTAGCCCGGCGCAAAAGCCGGCCCGTGTCGAGATCGAGGCCACGGTCCGCGTCGACGGCAAAACCGGCGTCGAAATGGAAGCGATGACGGCGGTGTCGGTGGCGGGGCTCACGGTCTACGACATGTGCAAGGCCGTCGATCGCGAAATGACCATCGGTGAAATCCGCCTGGTGAAAAAGAGCGGCGGCAAGAGCGGCACCTTCATCCGAAAAGAGTAGCCTCAAGCGTCAGAAATCCATTGAACGGTTTGAACTGCTTGAACGGCTTGAACCATGACCGAGCGGTCTCGTTCCAACCGTTCAAATCGTTCCAGTCGTTCAAACCGTCTCAAGCTTGCGATGATACGCCTCTACCTCAAATCCGGCCGGGAGCGCCCCGTCCATAACGGCCATCCCTGGATCTTTTCCGGCGCCGTCGAGAGCGTCGAGGGCGATGCGGAAGCCGTCGGTGTCGCCGACGTCTTCGACTGCAAGAAAAACTGGCTCGCCCGCGGCCTATACAATCCCAAGTCCCAGATCCGCGTTCGCCTGCTCACCTGGCGGGAAGAAACTATTGACCGCGATTTCTTTGCGCGCCGGATCGCGCAGGCGCTCAAGCTCAGACAAGACTTTCTTTCGACAACGACCAACGCCTACCGTCTGATCAACGGCGAGGGCGATTTCTTGCCGGGCTTGATCGTCGACCGGTACGCCGATTTCCTTGTCTGTCAGTTTTTCACCGCGGGCTTGGAACTATTCAAGGACGATATCGTCGCCGCGCTCTCCGCTCTAGAGTTCGTCCATGGAATCTTCGAGAAAAGCGAAGGGAGAGTGCGCGACGAAGAAGGTCTGGGACCCTCCGCCGGCGTTCTCGCCAGCCCGGAACCACCCGACTTGATCCCTATCGAGGAAAACAGCTTTAAATTCCTGGTCGATGTCAGGCGCGGGCAGAAAACCGGCTTCTTCCTGGACCAGCGCGACAGCCGCGCCTTCCTCGCAACGGTTGCGCGCGGACGGACTGTCCTCGATTGTTTTTCGTACAGCGGTGCTTTTTCGCTCTATGCTCTCGGCGGCGGCGCGAAAGAGGTGATAACGCTCGACTCCTCTCGCCCCGCCTTGGAGCTCGCCGAAAAGATTCTCGCGCTAAACGGATTCCCCGATGGTGGAGAATTACTGAAGGGCGACGCCTTTGCCTATCTCAAGGAATGCGGCAGAACCTTCGACGTGATCGTGCTCGACCCGCCCTCGCTGGCGCACAGGCGAAGCGACGTGGCAGCCGCCACCGGCGGTTATAAATTTCTCAATTTGCACGCCCTTAGACACTTAAACCCCGGCGGGTTGCTGCTGACATTCTCCTGCTCGCAACATCTTTCCATCGACCTGTTTCAAAAAGTCGTTTTCGGCGCGGCCGTGGACACGGGACGCAAAGCAAGCGTCGTCAAACGCCTCGGGCAACCGATCGATCACCCCGTTAGCCTGCACCACCCCGAAGCGGAATATTTGAAGGGCCTGGCACTGCGCGTATTGGACTAACTCGCCGAGTATGGTAGAGGAAGTCGGCGGTCCGCCCATCGTATCGCAAGCGACCGCGAGGCACCCATGGCTTTATACCAGCCCATTAAGGAATGGCCTGAGGAAGATCGTCCCAGGGAGAAGCTTCTCGCCAAGGGAGCGCAGGCCTTGAGCGAAACCGAATTGCTGGCGATTATTTTACGCAACGGCAACGCCAGCACCGGGGAAAGCGCCATCGATCATGCCCGCCTGCTCTTGAATGAATTTGGCGGGTTGAAAGGCATCGACGATGCCGGTGTCGCGGAGCTGGAGCGCGTCAAAGGCATCGGCCCGGCAAAAACTGCCCAGCTCAAGGCCGCATTGGAGATCGCCCGCCGTCTCGGCAATCACAAGTGGCAGGTCGGCGCATCGCTGCGCTCCTCGGAAGATGTCTATAATCATTTTCGCGACACCCTGGGAAACGAAAAGCGGGAAATTTTCTACGTCGTGCTGCTCGACAACAAGAACAAAAAGCTCCGCGACGTAAAGGTCTCCGAGGGCTCGCTCACCGCTTCGCTCGTGCATCCGCGCGAAGTCTACAAGCCGGTGATTCGCGAGTCCGCCGCGGCGGTCATCTTCGTCCACAATCACCCGAGCGGAGACCCCGCTCCCAGCCAAGAAGACATCGAGATCACCCGCCGGCTAAAAGAAGTCGGCGAAGTGATGGGCGTGCGCGTGCTCGACCACGTGGTCATCGGCCACGACCGCTACTTCAGCTTCAGCGATAAGGGCATGTTGTGAGCTAGGCCGCTCACCGCTCCTCCGGCCACGCTTAATGTCTTTCTCGGGGATGGTTGAAATCCCTTGCCTTCAGGCGATGCAAGATTCGGCGAAATGTGAGCCAAGTGAACATGAGCAATGTACGCAGCGACGAGGGCAAGCCAGTTCGTCATGCCCGCGGAGGCGGGCATCCAGACTCGACTCCAAAAGAACTGGATTCCCGCTTCAGCCTGAGGCTGATCCGTCCTTTGGCGGATGCGCGGGAATGACGGTCGGGGACATTTTCCGGTCGGCTTCAAGCCGACATGATTTAAATCCCTCGGCTTATAGTCGAGGGTCGTTTAATTCGGCTGAGAGCAGAGAAAGGCAGGACGCAACCGTGGGCAAAACCATTAAAACCATTTTTATTTACGCTGTTTTTGTCTCGATGTTTATTTCGGACGGTGCTCCTGCCGCGACGCTTGCCGAAGTGACGGCAAAGATCGGCTCGCTCAACGCGCAAGAAAAACGCGATTTTCTCGTCAAGGGCGCACAGAAGGAGGGGGAGCTGGTCTATTACGGCACGGTGCTGGTCAACGAATTTACCGCCCTCGGGAAAGCTTTCAACGCACGCTATCCTTTTTTGAACCTCAAACATTACTATGCCCCGCGCGAGGGAATTCTCAACCGATCGTTGACTGAAGCCAAAGCTGGAAGCTATCTCGTCGATGCGATTCAGGTCGACTCGAGTTATGGCTATCAACTCCTCAATGAGAATTTAGTTCATCCATACCAAGTTCCGGGGCGCGATCGATTTCACGACGGCACGTACGATCCGAATGGCTTCTGGCACAGCATGTATTACTTGACCACGGCGTTGATTTATAACACCAGTCTGGTCAAGCCGGACGCGGCCCCGCAAAGTTATGAAGCTCTGCTCAGCCCGGCATGGAA
>JACPFE010000165.1:3893-4440 GCA_016183145.1 Deltaproteobacteria bacterium
AGAGAAAAGGCGGTTGACTACTTAACCCAACTTTCAAAGCAGGAGCTGAGTTTTCGACGCGGTGGCGCTTTGACGACGCAGGTTGTCAGTTCCGGCGAGTATCCCATCGGCATCGCCATCAATGGCGAAACGTCGGCGGCCATCCGTGCAAAGGGTGCGCCCTTGGGATTCAAAGTCCTGTCGCCGAAGATCGTCAAACCTGAGGGGCTGTTTCTTGCCAAGAATGCGCCCCATCCCCATGCGACCGTACTTTTCGCCGAGTGGGTTCTATCGGAGGAAGGACAGACTTTCTTGGCGGCGCGCTTGGGCAAGGGCGTCGCGATGAAAGGAATCCGAAGTAAATTTCAAGAATTTCAACTTCAGCCGGACTATGTTGTAACACCCAAGCTTGGCCCAAAGCTCAATGCGTACATCCAAGACTTCGCCAAGATCTTGGGTGTCCGTTAGACCGGGAGCTCGCGTATCGCAAATGTGATTTTGTTCAATCCCCGGCCTCGAAAAAATGGATCTTCCGGGATTACTGTGAAAGACTATTCACCGCAGAGAC
>JACPFE010000147.1 GCA_016183145.1 Deltaproteobacteria bacterium
ACGCAAGTGTTTCGCGAATGTGGGTACCAATCCACTCCACGTCACCGTGAGTTTCTTAATTTTCGGCAATTCCGCCTCCCTGCGTTAAACACTGCTAGCGTGGAGCGTTTTATCCCCAAACCCTGGAAGTAATCAAGTTCTGGATTCTGGGTGGATTCTGGGGACACAATGCTGAGTCCGGGAACGCCATGCTAATTTTCACGATGTGTAGTTCACTGGCCATCCTGGGTAATGTGGAAGGGAATGAGGCCGGATCATTTCGACTTGCGCTTTTTCTGCCCTCGCCCTGCCAGCCACTTCTTCAATGATTGGGGATTCTCGCCGGAGGGAAGACCGGCCAAGAGGGCAGCCACCGTCAAGTCTTCGTCCAAATCGGGCCAGTGGATGTATGCGCCGTCGCCAAAAATTTCGAAGCGATTGCGCTCCTCGGGCGTGCCGTGCCACAGGCGAGGATACCAAACCAAAGGCACGATAATGGTGCGCCCGTCCACCAAATCCACAGTCAACGATTCTTCAGTCACCGCAACGATTCTCGCCCGCGGCTCCCTTTTCTCAGAACGATTCTCGCCCGCGGCTCCCTTTTCTCAGCGGCCAAAGAATTCATTCCATCCGTGTGGTAGAGAAGAATCGGTAGCGATCTATGCTCAGGACCGTCGGCATTTGATGAATCCTACCCCAAATCCCATGGTCCCTCTTCAAAGCCGACGCTGGCTTTCACCAACCCCGGTCAACCAACCGAGACAATATATTCGGTGAGTTCTGATCGTCTCTCGCGGGCACGCTTGGCCGTCGTCAGTAATTCCCGGATCGTCAAAAGCAGCTCGTCCACCGTATCTGGAGTAAAGGAAGCCTCTCCATCGACCGGACACACCCACGCATAGAGATTCGGCACGCGCACGGTGATTCCTTCTTCCTGATATTCAAAGGTCGTGAGCCGCCACTCTTTTTCTGTGTGGTGCTCGCTGCACGTCGGAATCGGTGTAGTTACCATAGGTTAGCGCCTCTCTTGCTTGCGTCGTCGGAGCGGTGGCCGCTCCCACTCCTGCTCATCCGGAATGTAGGCAGACACAAACTCCACATAGACCGCATCAGCATATTCACAGACGACATGCAAGTAAATGTCTACGGTCTTTGCCAGGGTGGTTTTGCCACAGATGAGCACTCGCTGCTCGTCCGGATACTCTTCAATAATGGTGCCCTCCAGAATCGCCTCCACCATGTGGGTTCGCTCAAATCCCTCTTTCAAGGCGTGTTGCACCGCATGGGCCTTGATTAGGTAATGGCCCTTCCGGACACGCTCACGAACGGATTCGATATCCACTCGCTGTATTGTGACGCATTCTCAATTCACTTTCTACGCCTAACGTGATCTCGCTGAGCCGCTATCGGAGAACGGGATTATCCACCACCAAACCTCGCCGTCGGCTCAAGCGGCGGTTAGTGACCTATCCTCAGGACCGTCGGCATTTGATGAATCCTACCCGAAATCCTATGCTCCCTTCAAATCACATCAGAAGGAGGCCCCGGTCAACTTGATTTCGTGACGTTTAATTGATTCAGCCAACAGCCAAGAAAGCATCGCGAATCTTAGGGGTTGACCTTTGCTTTGCTCCATGTCATGCAAATATCAAAATCACTTCTTTACAAACTTTTCCTTTTCTGTATAGATTTCTCAATCCTGTTGTGGGGTAACGCATGGCATCAATCATTGACGGCAAGGCCGTTGCGAGAGACGTTCAAAGACATATCAAAGAAGAGATCGAAGGGTTGGAGCGGCGCTGGGGAATGGCGCCGGGATTGGGCGTCGTTTTGGTCGGAGACGATCCCGGGTCTCATATTTACGTACGGAACAAAGAAAAAGCGTGCAAGGAAGTGGGAATCAAATCCTTCGAGCACCTGCTTCCTGCGACGATTTCGGAAAAAGAATTGCTTGCGGTGGTAAACCAACTCAACAAGGACAAAAACGTTCATGGAATCCTGGTGCAGCTCCCGCTGCCGGCCCATATTCGTTCCGAGAAGATACTGGAAGCCATTTCCCCGTACAAAGACGTTGATGGTTTCCATCCCGTGAGCCAGGGGATGCTGTTGCTGGGTGGCGAGGGCTTCAGGCCGTGCACGCCGATGGGGATCATGAGGCTGCTCGAGTCCGCGGGGTGCGATCCCAAGGGCAAAAACGCCGTGGTGGTTGGCCGCAGCAACATCGTCGGTAAGCCGGTGGCCTTAATGCTGCTTGAGAAGCACGCCACGGTGACGATCTGCCACTCGCGGACCGTGAGCCTGCGCGACGAGGTCGGGCGCGCCGATATTCTCGTCGTCGCCATCGGCAAGGCGGGCCTGGTGCGCGGCGAATGGGTCAAGCCCGGAGCGGTGGTCATCGACGTCGGCGTCAACCGCTTGCCCAGCGGCAAGCTATGCGGCGACGTCGAGTTCGAAACCGCCAAAGAGCGCGCCTCGGCGATTACCCCGGTGCCTGGTGGCGTCGGTCCCATGACGATCTGCATGCTCCTTTACAACACCCTTAAAGCCGCTAAGGATTCCCTGCAGCGGGAGCGGTAATCGCTCTCGCAATATAGCGGGACAAATGTGACGCAGGGTTTGAAAAGAACTCCGCTCTACGCCGCGCACCGGCGGGCGGGCGCGAAAGTCGTGGAGTTCGCCGGCTGGGAAATGCCGGTCCAATATCGCGGCGTCATCGAGGAGCATTTGGCTGTGCGCAGCCGGGCGGGGCTGTTCGACGTAAGCCACATGGGCGAGATCGAAGTTGAGGGCGCGGATGCCGTGGAGTTCTGCCAGCGGATTTCGGCCAACGACGTTGCACGCATGAAAGTATCCCAAGCCCAATATAATTTGCTGCTCAACGATCGCGGCGGCGTGGTGGACGACGTGATTTTTTATCGGCTGGAGCCCAATCACTTTTTGATTTGCGTTAACGCGGCCAACAGCGATAAGGACTTTCGCTGGATTCGCGAGCACGCCGAAGGAAAGGTCGAGGTCGCCGACGCAAGCGCGCGCTACGCGCAGTTGGCGCTGCAGGGACCGTTGGCGGAAAAAATCTTGCAGCCCTTGACGGCGCTTAAGCTCGGCGAGATAAAATCCTTCTATTTTGGGTTCGGCGATGTCGCCTCCATCCGCTGCCTGGTCGCCCGCACGGGATACACGGGCGAAGACGGTTTCGAACTTTACTGCCCATCCGGTGACGCGGAGCGGCTGTGGAACGCTTTGATGGAATTCGGTGCCGCCGAGGGATTGGTGCCCGTCGGTCTGGGAGCGCGGGATACCCTCAGGCTGGAAAAGGCGTATCCGCTTTACGGGCATGAGCTTGATGATACGACCACGCCGCTGGAGGCGGGGTTGGAGTGGGTCACGAAGTTTTCCAAGCCCGCCTTCATCGGCCGAGAGGTCCTGGTCAGGCAGAAAGAAGAAGGGGTCAAGCGCAGGCTCGTCGGACTCGAATTGCGCGAGCCCGGCATCGCGCGCGGCGATTACCCATTGTTTAAAGACGGCCAGCCCGTCGGCCGGGTCACCAGCGGGACGAAGTCACCGTCGCTGGGCAAGTCGATCGCGCTCGGTTACGTCGCCAGGGAAGCGGCCGCGATCGGCAACGCGATCGACGTGGAGATTCGCGGCCGCAAGGTTCGCGCCGAAGTGGTTCCCTTGCCGTTCTACCGCCGGTGACGGCTAAGCGATGGAGTTCAAGGAGGTTCAAGATGGAGTTTCCTGAAGGGCTGAAATTTTCCAAAGAACATGAATGGGTGCTCGTCGAAGGTAAGACCGCGACCATCGGCATTACGGAATTCGCCCAGGAAGAACTCGGCGACATCGTCTATGTAGAATTGCCCGAGGTCGGAGAGAAAATCGTCAAGGACGACCCCTTCGGCGCGGTGGAATCGGTGAAAGCGGTTTCCGATGTTTACGCCCCCGTCAGCGGGACCGTTCTCGAAATCAACGATTTGCTGCCGGACAATCCGGAAACGATCAACGATGATCCCTACGGCGACGGCTGGATGATCCGCGTCGAGATGACGGACTCGGACGATCTCAAGGACCTCATGAGCGCCGAAGAATACGCGGAATACGTCGAGCAGCAAAAGGAAGCCGACGATGAGGATGAGGAAGACGAAGAAGAGGAAGACGACGAGGAGAAGGATAAATCATAAGGAATGCGCTACACCCCGCACACCCCCGCCGACCAAGAGCGGATGCTTCGGGCCATCGGCCTGGAGTCTATAGACGAACTTTACCGACATATTCCCGCAAGCCTGCGCCAGCGGGCGCGGATCGAACTTCCCGAGGGCCTGACGGAGCTCGCGGTGCGCCGCCGCATGGCGGAGCTTGCGGCGAAAAACGCCACGGCTTCGGACTGGAGCTTTTTCTTGGGCGGTGGCATCTACCATCATTTCATTCCCAGCGCGGTGGACTCGGTCATCTCTCGTTCCGAGTTTTCCACGTCGTACACGCCCTATCAACCTGAGGTGAGCCAGGGAACGTTGCAGGCGCTGTTCGAATATCAGACGCTCATCTGCCAGCTCACCGGAATGGAGGTTTCCAACGCCGGAGTATATGACGGCGCCTCGGCGGCGGCGGAGGCGGTGCTGATGTCGCGCCGAATCCAACCCGCAAGCCGTCGCCGGGTGCTGATGTCCCGGGCTCTTCACCCGCAGTATCGCGCCGTCATTTCGACCTATTTGAGAAACCTCGATGATGTGCAAGTCGATGAGGTTCCCTTCGACGCGACCGGCGCCACCGATGCCGAGCACCTGACCCGCAGGCTGAATGACCAATCGATGTGTGTCATCGTCGGTTATCCAAATTTTTTTGGGGTGATCGAAGATCTAGCCCCGATTCAAGCAGGCTGTTCCCGCGCCGGCGCCCAACTGATCACCGTGACCACGGAACCCTTGGCCTTGGCTCTGGTCAAGCCGCCGGGCGCTTGGGGGGCGGATATCGCGGTCGGTGAAGGACAGAGTTTGGGCGTTGCCATGACGCTCGGCGGTCCCGCCTACGGGTTTTTCGCTTGTCAAAAGAAGTTCGTCCGCAACATTCCAGGCCGCTTGGTGGGCGAGACCGTCGATACCGAAGGCCGGCGTGGTTTCGTGTTGACGCTGGCGACTCGCGAGCAGCATATCCGGCGCGAGAAAGCGACCTCGAATATCTGCACCAGCCAGACCTTGTGCGTATTGGCGTCGACGGTATTCATGTCGCTTCTAGGGAAGACCGGACTGCGCCGGCTGGCTGAGGTTAACGTGGCGCGCGCCCATGACGCCTATAGTCGTCTCATCCAGAAGGCCGGGCTTCAGGCGTGCTTTACCGGTCCGTTTTTTAACGAGTTCGTGCTTCGGTCAGACGGCCTGGACGGCCTATTGGGACGGTGTGCCTCTGAGAAAATCGTACCCGGCGTGGCTTTGCGCCAATGGTACCCGGAACTGAAAGATGGCCTGCTCGTCTGCGTCACCGAAATGAACGAGCGAGAGGAGATCGAGCGCCTTGTCAGAACCGTCGCCGGGTAACCGCAAAGTTCGCGCCGCTGCGCCGCGGCTGATCTTTGAGAGCGGCTCGCCGGGTCGGAGTGGATTTTACTGGCCGTCGGCGGAGTTGCCGGCGCGGGACGCCATTCCAAAGGCGTTGCTGCGCGATGAAATCGCCGGTTTCCCCGAGCTGGGGGAGCTCGAAGTGTTGCGCCACTTCACCCGTCTATCGCAGCGCAATTTCGCCATCGAGAGCCAGTTCTATCCGCTGGGCTCCTGCACCATGAAATACAATCCGAAAATCAACGAATTGGTGGCGCGTTTTCCCGGCTTCGCGGAGATTCATCCATTGGCAGCGGCGGATTTGTTGCAGGGCGCGCTGGAACTGCTCTACGATCTCGAGCGGATGTTGGTTGAGGTGAGCGGCATGGAGCATGTGAGCCTGCAGCCGTCGGCGGGCGCCCAGGGGGAGTTGACCGGCTTGATGTTGATCCGCGCCTATCTGACCGAGCAGGGCGACCCGCGCAAAAAAATTATCGTTCCCGACACCGCCCACGGCACCAACCCCGCCAGTTCCACCTTGAGCGGTTATGATGTCATGCAAATTTCTTCCAACGCGCAAGGCGTGATCGACGCGGCGGCGGTTGACAAGGCGATGGACTCGGACGTGGCCGCGCTGATGGTCACCAACCCGAATACCCTGGGACTTTTTGAAAAGAACATCGAGATGATCTCACAGGCGGTCCACGCCAAGGGCGGGCTGGTCTATCTCGACGGCGCCAACCTCAACGCGCTGATGGGGGTAGCCAAGCCCGGACGTATGGGCGTGGACGTACTGCACATGAATTTGCACAAGACCTTCTCCACGCCGCACGGCGGCGGCGGCCCCGGCGCCGGGCCGGTCGCCGTGAACGAACGGTTGCGCGATTACTTGCCGGTGCCGCGGATCGTGAAGCAGGGACAGCGCTTCGAGTTGCTTGAGGATTGTCCCAAGTCTGTCGGTCGCGTCCGCTCATTCCTCGGTAATTTCGGCGTGCTCGTGCGCGCCTACACCTACATGATCTCGCTCGGCGGTGACGGCCTTGAAGAGGCGAGCCGCATGGCGCTGCTCAACGCGAACTACATTCGACGCAGGCTCGAAAAGAGTTATCAAATCGCCTACGACGAGCCCTGCATGCACGAGTGCATCTTTACCGATAGAATCCAGCATAAATTTGGAGTCAGCACCCTCGACATCGCCAAACGGCTCTTGGACTATGGCTATCATCCGCCGACGATTTATTTTCCGCTGGTTGTTTCCGGCGCGCTCATGATCGAGCCCACCGAAACCGAAACTCCGGAAACTTTGGACGGTTTCGTCGAAGCCATGCTCGCGATCGCGCGTGAAGCCAAAGAGGAGCCGGAGCTGGTGAAAACGGCACCGCACTCGACGCCGGTCAGCCGCCTGGACGAAGCCCGGGCGGCGCGCAAACCGATACTCAGGTGGGAGCCCTCCGTTTCCAGTGAGCGTGGTTAGACGCGCCGGATTGACGTCACCGCTTGCTGCGCCCTCAGTGACCGCCTGCTACGGCATGAATCGATAATTCAAACGGTTGTCGTAGTATTCGAAGCTGGCGAGAATAT
>JACPFE010000148.1 GCA_016183145.1 Deltaproteobacteria bacterium
ACTTCGTCGGCTACATGAACCGGCTCGCCGAGCGGCCGTCTTTTCAGCGCGTGCTACAAGAAGCCGAACCCTACTTAAAAACCTTCGGGAAATAGTTCTTGAAGGCCGCTGCCGGCTATTCGTCCCCTAACTCGCGGCCGAGAAAATCGGACGTAAGTTCCCACGAAAGTTCCGCCAGCTTCGGGTCGTAGCACTCGCCGTCGGCGAGCGCGAAGCCGTGGCCGGCGCGGTGGAAGAAGTGCCAGTCCAGCGGCTGGCCGTTGGCCTGAAAGCTCGCCATCAAACGCTGCTGCATGGCGATCGGCGCGACGCGATCCTGGGCGCCGAAGAAAATCTGCGACGGGCATCTGATGTCGCGCACGGCGTCGTTGGGATGGCGCGGGCGCAGTTGGCTCGGCCCTTCCTCGCGCACCGAGGGGTAGTAGCCGACAAAGGCGCGCATGCTCGGCGTGGCGGCGGCGAAGTGGATGCCGATGCGCCCGCCCATACAGTAGCCGACCACGGCGCAGCGTTTGGCGTCGACGTCGCTGCGCGCCGTCAAGTACCGCCAGCTTTGATTGATCGCTTCAACATACTGGCCGTCGGTGATTTTCTTCTGCCCTTCATGGACACCGTCCGCGATACCCAAAATTTTGTATAGGTCAGGCACGATGGTGGTGTAGCCGAGCTTGGCGAAATTGCAGACATTGGCTTTCATATGGCCGGTGACGCCGAAGTGATGATGGACGATCAAAACTCCGGGCCCCGGTTCCTTGCGGTTTGGGTGGGCGATATACCCTGGGATGCCATCCTTGTCCGATGTGAGGTCGCGATTGATCATTTGCATATTCGTTTCCTTCCTTTAGTCCGGCAGCGGCCAATCGAGCCATTCGGCGATGCCGCGGCCCATGATCCATTCGAGTTCGGTTGACGACAGCGATTTCATCTCTTCGGTAAAAAGCGTCACGCATTGTTTATACGGGCAAGTCAGATGAGAGAGGTCCGTGCCCCAGAAACAGCGGCGTGGGCCAAAGGCGTCGACTACGCGGCGGACGATCGGGTGCAGGGTCGGAAAAGGATAAGGCTCCTCCACGTAGCAGGGTAGCGCGGAAACTTTCACCGCCAGATTGGACAGGCGCGCAAGCTTGACCACCTCATCGACCGCGGCTTCGAGGGTTTTTCCGCGCAGCGCCGAGCTCAAGCCCAGGTGATCGATGATCAGGCGCAATCCGGGATGGCGCTCGGCGATTGCGCCGAGCTTGGGCACCGCGTTGGGCGCGAACGCCATCACCGGCACATCGTATCTCTCGGCGGCGTCCCATAACCAATCGGCGGTACCGTCCGTCAGCCACTCCTTCGAGCGGCCAGCGTTAAAAACCAACCGTATCCCAAGCATGTGCGGCTGGCTTTTCCAGGTCGCCATCAATGTGCGGCTTTCGGGCGCGGTAAGTTTGATTTTACATCAATGTGCGGCTTTCGGGCGCGGTAAGTTTGATTTTACCCATCACCGCGAAACGGTCGGGATGCAAGCGCGCCGCTTCCAGCGAAGTGTCGTTGCGGTCTGCTTCCCAGGTCGGCGGCACGAGCACGCAACGCGCCACGCCGCCACCATCCATTTCCCTTAACAGTTCTTCGTGGCCCAGCGGCACCGGACGGTGGGGCTTGGCCGCGTTTTCGGTCGCGAAGGGTTTTTCCGGCGTCGGCGGCGCCCAAATATGGACTTGGGAATCGATGATCATCATAGGGATGCTTCCGTAGCCAATGCCACCGCGTAACCCATGCAAACGATACTTGAGTGATAGTCCAGTTGTTGTTCACTCGTCAAGATGCCTGTAGGGCTCGCGTGCGCGCGGTTAAGTCCGTGCCCGGTTAGGTTTCCGAAAGAGAGTGGTGCGCGTAGCGCACCCTAGGTTCTTCCTCTCTCCGCTCGGAGACTGTGTCGCAATGTCATTCTGAGCCGAACGCGAAGAATCTCGACTTCGCGACTGGCTGAAAATGCGAGATACATCAACGTCGGTCCACCCGATTGCGACACAGTCTCTCGAGGTGTAGGGGCGGGTTCAAAACCGCTCTACACTTGTTTGATGATCTTCTCTGCCGCCTCTTCCCCGGTGCGCACGCAGTCGGAGATGCCGACTCCATGATAAGCGCTGCCGACCAGAGCCAGGTTGGGAAAGCGGGCGAGATCGTTTTCGATCTGCTGGATGCGCGCTTCGTGGCCGACATGGTATTGCGGCATGGAATGGGGGTGGCGATAGACGCGGGAAAATAACGGTTGAGCCGTGACACCGAGTAGGCTCGCCAGTTCCGCGCGCACGTTCTTTTCCATCTTCGCATCGTCGTCTTGAAACAATTCCGGTTGCAGGCTGCCGCCGACGAAAGCGCGCAGCAGGACATGATCTTGCGGCGCGCGGCCGGGATATTTCAGGCTGCTGAAGGTGCCGGCCATGATCTTGCGCCGCTCCAACGCCGGCACGACGAAGCCGAAACTGTCGAGGGCGCAGGGGAAATCGGCGAGGCGGTAGGCGAGGCTCACCGTAGCCGTGGACGCGTAGGGGATACTCTTCAGCTCTGCCGCCGCCGCGGCCGCGAGCGAGCTTAGAATTGCGCCTGAGCTGAATGCCGGCGCGGCGAGGATGACGGCGTCGGCCTCGAGAGTCTCATTTCCAACGGTCGTTACGCGCCAGCCCGTATCGCTGCCATAGCGCGCCAAGTTTTTTACCTCGGAATTTAGATGAACGCTTCCTTCGGGAAGTCGCCGCGCCAGGGCATCGACGAACTCCTGCATGCCGCCGGCGAGCGCGACGAAAAGACTCCAGCGCGCGCCGCTACCGGTTTGGCGCTGTCGCGCCCGCTTTCTCTGCTCAGAACACATCGCCCAAAGAATACTGCGGTGCGCCCGTTCCATTTCTCGAAAACGCGGCATGGTCGCCGCAAGGCTGAGCTTGTCGGGGTCGGAGGCGTAGATGCCGCCGACCAGCGGCTGCGCCACCCGTTCCAGCGCCTCGGCGCCGAAGCGCCGGCGCACGAAGGAGCCGAGGCTTTCGTCTTCGTCTTTGCCGCGCGGGAGAAAAATCTCGCACGCCATGCGCAGTTTGCCGCCCCAGGAAAAAAGCGGCGTTTGCACGAAGGGCCAAAGGCGGGTCGGCGCGAGCAGGAAAAAGCCTTCGGGGAGCGGCTCAAGCTTGCCGCGATGAACGATGTAAATTTTCTGGTAGGCCGCCTGGGTCGAGACCAGACGGGAAGTCAGGCCGAGCCGATCGCAGAGACGAAGCGCCCAGGGCTTTTCCGTGATAAAGGAGTCCGGGCCGGCCTCGACGATAAAATCGCCGACCCGCTCGGTGGCAATGGTGCCGCCGAGGCGCGCGGAAGCCTCCAGCAGCAAGACTTCAAGCCCAAGAGCTTTTTCCCCGTTGAGCTCGATCAAGCGGTGCGCGGCGGCCAGTCCGGCGATGCCGCCGCCGATGACGATGATGCGGCGGTTCATGATATGTCACATGTAGGGGCACGGGGCGCCGTGCCCCTGCGCGGCCCCTCACCCTGTCCCTCTCCCCGTAGGCGGGGCGAGGGACAATCTCTTTTTCGATTTACCAAATTTGAGTCGACTTCGCAGCAGTGATCAAGACCGTGCAAGTTTTCTTGTGATTACTTCGGCCATCATTCTAACAAACGTCGGGTGATCGTTGGGACATGAAGCGCGGATGAAATTCATGCCGAGGCCTGCGGCCAACTTTTTCGTTTCGATATCGAGATCGTAAAGCACTTCGACATGGTCACAGACGAAACCGATGGGCGCCACGACGACGTCCTTGACGCTGCGAGCGGCCAACTCTCGAATCATCTGACCGATATCCGGTTCGAGCCAGGGATCGCTCGGTCTGCCGCTGCGGCTCTGGTAGGCGAGAGACCAACGTTCGTGATTCAGTGAATTGGCAATTAAGCGCGCCGTTGTTTGAACCTCATCTACGTAGGGCGAGTGAGCCGCCATCGCCGCCGGCAGGCTGTGCGCGGTGAAAATCAGCGGCGCCGAATTCCTTCGACCAGGCGCAATTGCGGCGAACGCTGCGTCGATGAGTTCCGCCCAGCATCGAATAAAGAGCGGATGTTCATGCCACCCCTCGCAGTAGTCGACTTCCGGCGCCGCACCGCCAAGCTCCGCGCGGGCGTCGGCGATGTTTTTCTGATAGCGTTCCCAGCTCGCTTCGGAGCGATGAGAGGAAAGGATAAAACCGAGCGCGAGATTGATGTCGTCATTCGACATTTGCCGCAGCGTCTCGGTGAAAAACGGACTGGAGTTGCGCATGCCGACGTAGACGGGCAGCCGGTTGTGTCCGTCATTCAAGCGTTGCTGGAGCGCCGCTGCTTGTCGGAATGTGATTTCATTGAGCGGCGACTTCCCGCCGACGGCTTCGTAGTGGTGGGCGACTTCTTCGAGACGCGCGTCCGGTATCGGAATGCCTTGGGTGACGCGGGCTAGGAACGGGCGGATCTCCTCCGGACAGGTGGGGCCGCCGAAGGCGATAAGCAACACAGCGTCGTATGATAAAGTCATTGCTGGACAGCTTTAACCCTCACACTACCCGCATCCGCCAGAGGACGGATCAGCCTCAGGCTGAAGCGGGCGAGGGAAGCGGCAATCGAAAATTATTTCCGACTTCTGATATCTGACTTCTGATTTCCAACCTCTGACCTCGGTCATTTGATCAACTTCGTCGCGCGCGCCAACAG
Organism: Deltaproteobacteria bacterium; assembly: GCA_016183145.1. Classification (GTDB taxonomy): domain Bacteria; phylum Desulfobacterota; class Binatia; order UBA9968; family UBA9968; genus JACPFE01. Next base: position 4,708 of record JACPFE010000148.1, read on the forward strand.
ATTCGGGTCGATCGTCACGCCGATCTGTTTCGCCGTTTTGAGATTCACCACCAGCTCGAACCTCATCGGCCGCTCCACCGGCAGATCGGCGGGGTTAGCTCCCTTCAGGATTCTGTCCACGTAATATG
>JACPFE010000149.1 GCA_016183145.1 Deltaproteobacteria bacterium
GGCCGGGAAGCGTGAGCAACTGGCCGGTGCTGCCGATTGCGACTGAAGTCTCTTTGGCCTGGGAATTAAGCTCCGTGCCGGCGGCGGTGAAGGACTGGTATCAATTCAGCGATCCGCTGTTGATTTTTATCCGCAAGCTTTTGGCCGAAGGCCTTGCGAGTAAGGATCAGATCGCGCAAATGGAAAGAAGCGTCAAGGAGAAGATCGCCGAGGCGATTCAGTTTGCCTTCGCCTCGCCGGAGCCCGATTTAAAAAGCGCACTGGAGGAGGTTTTTGCCTGACGGGTTAGATTGGTTCTGTCAAAAAATGCACATCTTGAACCGTGCGTCGAGCGAATGTTCCCTCTCCTCTTGGAGACTGTGTCGTAATGAGAAAAATCCCATAGATGTCATGCTGAGCGCAGCGAAGCATCTCGCATTTTCAGTCAATTGCGAAGACGAGATCCTTCGGCTATCGCCTCAGGATGACATTACGACACAGTCTCTCGAGGGAGAGGAAGTAGAGAGTGCCGTGCCTGTTGTGGGCACCGAAAAGGGGACAGGCAACTTTTTCGAAGACGAAAAAGTAGCCAGTCCCCGGCTGGATTCCCGATTGCGCGGGAATGACCAAGTCGGATGGGGAACTGTATTAACGAACTTATGAGGCAGGACGCTAACCATGCGTGAGATGGCTTATTACGAAGCGAAGCTGGAAGCGCTCCGTGAAATCATGGCGGCGGATGACCGGGTGCGCTTGATCCACGAAACTTTCTTGGGGCTAAGCCCGCGCCGGAGCCTGTTCGGGGAAATCGAAAAGAGCTTTCCCGGCCGGGTCGTCTCCCCGCCGATCTCGGAGCTCGGCGTTTGCGGCCTGGCCACCGGCGCGGCGATGGCCGGACTCCGCCCCATCGTCGATCTGGTCACCGCCAGTTTTACCTATGAGGCATGGCCGCAGATCTGCAATGAGGCCGCCAACGCTTTCTACATGTCGGGCGGGCGCACGCGCGCGCCGGTGGTGTTCCACATGATCCATGGACTGCGCGGTGGCGGCGCGGCACAACACTCCCACAGCCCGCAGGCGATGCTTTGGAACTGTCCGGGATTGGAGATCGTTCTGCCGTCCTCGCCGCGCGATGTGAAAGGACTTCTCAAAGCGGCGGTGGCGAGCGACAATCCGACCGTCTTCGTCGATCACGCGCTGCTTTTTGAAATCCGCGGGCCTGTGCCCGAGGACGACGAGCCGATACCGCTGGGTCAAGCCGACATCAAGCGGGCGGGCGGCGACGTGACGGTAGTCGTCACGTCCTATATGGTTCAGCGCAGTCTCGGCGTCGCCGAGCAGCTTGCGCGCGAGGGTATTCAAGTCGAAGTGGTCGATCCGCGCACGCTCGTACCGCTCGATTTTCAAACGATCATGGCATCGGTGGAAAAGACGCGCAGGGTCGTGATCGTGGATGAGTGCCACCATAGTTGCGGCGTTGCAGCCGAGCTGGCGGCGCGCATCTGGGAAGCGGGTTACGACAAACTCAAAGCGCCGCTGCGCCGGGTGGCGACGCTCGATGTGCCGGTGCCGTACAACAAAACTCTGGAAGAGTTTATCAGCCCATCGGAATCGCGCATCGTCGAGGCGATTCGTGAGGTGCTAAGGTGAGAGTTTTGAGTTTCGAGTTCAACGTGATTCTTCGATGGTAATCTGGACAGGCTTCAGGCGAAGAGAAAGTCCGTCATGCCCGCGAACGCGGGCATCCAGTGCGGTGGGGTAGGGGCGAAGACACAAAACCTGGATTCCCGCTTGCGCGGGAATGACGGAAAGGGAAGTCCGCTCTTACCTATACGCGAGGAGATGACGATATATGGTCATTGAAAGCAGCGCCGCTTCAATAGAAAACAAAAGTTCCATTGGTATTATGACTCCCATCGATCCCCTGACGCTTTCCACCACCTGGCATTCGCTGCAGCGGATCTGCCGGGAGATGCGCCACGTCATCGAGCGCACGGCGCAGAGTTTTCTCATTTCACAGCTCAAAGATATTTCCGTCGGCATCTGGGATGGCGAGGGCAATACCATCGCGATCCCGGTCGGGCTGCCGATTCAGTTCGTCGGCGCGAAATATTCCGTGCGTTACATTCTGGAAGAGTACCGCGGCAACGTTTACGAGGGGGATGTTTTCCTCGCCAACGACCCGTACCACGGCTATTCTTGCCATCCGCCGGACTGGGGTTTTTTCCGGCCGATCTTTTATCAGGGCAAGCCGATATTTTGGACCTTGGCAAGGGCGCATGTGGAGGACACCGGCGCGGCATACCCCGGAGCTTATTTTTCCGATCCCTACGACGTTCATTCCGAAGGTCTATTGATCCCCGGCGTTAAAGTCGTGGAGAAGGGCGTAGAGCAGCGCGATATTCTGCGCTTGATCTGGAACAATGTGCGGCTGGCGGAAGGAGTGCGCATCGACAGCTACGCGATGATCGCGGCGACCAAGGTGGCGGAGCATCGCTTGCTCGATTTGATCGGACGCTACGGCATCGAGACGGTGCAGGGCTGCGTGGCGGTGATGCAGGAGCGCACCGAGCGGGCGGTGCGCGCTTGCATCGATAAGATGCCCGATGGGACCTACTACGGCGAATCCTCCACCGACGATGACGGTTATGAATTAGACGTGCCGGTGACGGTGCGTTGCGAGATCACCGTCAAGGGCGACCGGCTCACCTTGGATTTTTCCAAGAGCGACAAGCAGCGGCGCGGCTTTGTCAACTGTAGCTATCCCAGCACCTATAGCAACGCGGTGGCTGCTACTATTCTGTTTTTAGACCCGGCCCTGGCGGACTACCACAACGAGGGGACCATGCGGCCGATGGAGGTGATCGCGCCCAAGGGTTTGGTGGTGAACGCCAACTATCCGGCGCCGATGGGCGGCGCGCCGGTCAACATGGGCGGCAACATTCTCGAAGCGGTGATGATGGCGATGTCGGAGGCGGTGCCGAGCCGCGCGGCGGCGGGCTGGGGACGGCGCTTCGGGCAATATATTTACGGCACCAATCCGCGCACCAATGGCCTCTATGTTTTTCCCGGCTACCACGCCGAGGGCGGAGCGGGCGCGGTGGCCGGCTATGACGGCTATCAGGGCTCGGCTTCGATCGGGACTCTTGGAGAGATTTCCCGGCCGAACACCGAAGATGTTGAGATTCGATATCCCTGGAAGGTGATCAGCCGCGAGTTTCGCAAGGACTCATCCGGAGCGGGAAAATGGCGCGGCGGTCCGGGGTTTCACTGGGAGGCGGTGAATCTGGGTGGCGAGGCGGGTATGCACACGGGGGCGGGGCACGGGGAAACGACTTTCAGTCACGGCGCCCTGGGCGGAAAACCGACGCCGCCGAATATCTGCCACATCGTGCGCAACGGCGAAAAAATTCGCGCCAAGGTGCACCGGCTGCATCAATTAAAAGGCGGCGATCACGTGGTGAAAGACACGGGCGGCGGCGGAGGCATCGGCAGGCCGGAGGAGCGCGACCCGCAGGCGGTGTGGGACGACGTTTATATTAACGAGCTGGTGACCATTGAAGCGGCGCGGGAGGTCTACAAGGTCGCTATCGATCCTGCGACGAGAAAGATCGATTTGGAAACGACCAAGGCTCTGCGGGGCCTTGCCTGTAGTGACGGTTAAATAAGTTTACGTACCCCTTACCCTAGCCCTCTCCCCCGTGGAGTATTTACCACGGTCGAGACTGTAGACCCGATCGAGTAGCTACTCCACGGGGGGAGAGGGAAGCTAAGAAATCTCCCCTCCCTTGACGGGAGGGGAGTAAGGGGAGGGTGCTCTAGAAATGGAGAGGTGACGCATGAACCAGGTTGCCGCTGAAAAGATGGAGAGCCGGTCTTCCCGCTCGATGGCGCAGACGCCGCACGGCTCATCGACCGATCTGCGCAGTTGGCTTCGCGCCGTGGCGCAAATGGGGGAGATTCGACCGGTCGAGGGAGCCGATTGGAACCTCGAGCTCGGCGCCATCGCCGAGCTAAATACCCGGCTCAAGCCCACTCCCGCGCTCCTGTTCGACAAGATCAAGGACTACCCCGCCGGCTATCGCATTCTGACCGCCTCCACGGCGAGCCGGCGGCGCTTGCTTCTGACCCTCAGGATGCCGACCGATCTCGACGACTGCGCCTTTGCGGAAGCGCTGGTGGGCAAGCCCAACCAGTGGGAGCAGGAGTCGAGCCGCTTTGCTCCCAAGTTCGTAACGAATGGACCGATCCTGGAAAACGTCATCGATTCGAATATCAACTTGGAGTCGTTTCCCGCGCCGATCTGGCATGTCGACGACGGCGGCCGATTCATCGGCACCGGCTCGGCGGTGATCACTGCGGATACCGATTCCGATTGGATCAACATCGGCGCCTATCGCATGATGACCCTCGGCGGACCGGAAGCATCCGTCGCCATTACCATGGGGAAACATGGGCGGATGCATTACGAGAAATGGTGGAAGCGAGACGGTCGTTGTCCGATTCTGGTGTCGCTCGGGCATGATCCGCTCTTTTTAATCCTCGCCGGCTTGGAGGTTCCGACCAACATCGGCGAGTACAATTACGGCGGGGCGATCATCGGCGCGCCCATCGAGGTGATCCGCGAGGAGCTTACCGGACTGCCGATGCCCGCCTATTCGGAGATCGTGCTCGCCGGCTGGATCCGGCCGGACCATTTGTCCAAAGAAGGGCCGTTCGGCGAAGCGACCGGCTATTATTCCGCCATGCCTGCGCCCGTCCCCGTGCTCACCGTCGAGCGGGTTTATCATCGCAATGATCCGATCAATCTGGGCGCGCCGTGCGCCAAGCCGCCCCATGATTTTTCCTACATGCGGAGCGTGCTCAAGTCCGCGATGATTCGCGACGCGCTGGTCAAAGCGGGTATCCCCGACGTGCGCGGCGTGTGGACGCCCGAGTCCTCGGCGGGAAGGATGGTCATCGTGGTGAGCATCAAGCAACGCTATTGCGGCCATTCCCGGCAGGCGGCCTATGTGGCCTCGCAGTGCCAGACCGGCGCCTACTTGAACCGCTACGTGATCGTCGTCGATGAGGATATCGATCCGGCGAATACCGAAGAGGTGATGTGGGCGATTTCCACCCGCTCCGATCCGGCAACCGACATCGACATTATGCGCAAAAGCTGGAGCGGCCCCATCGATCCTCTCGTGCGGGACCGCAATTCCGCCTACAACTCCCGCGCGGTCATCGACGCTTGCCGCCCATTCGACTGGATCAATGAGTTTCCTAAAGTCGCCGAAGCGGACCCGGCCTATTTGCGCGAGATCAAGACGAAGTGGTCCGCGGTTTTCGACGGACGGTAGGATCGAGGCCAAGTCCTGAGTCCTGAGTAACGAGTCCTGAGTTAGAAAGGGGAGGTGGGGACTCAGCACTCAGAACTCAGCACTCAGGACTTTTTCTGACAGAAACGAGGAAGGAGTTCTGAAATGAGCCGAGTTGCCATCGATGTGGGAGGGACTTTTACCGATTGCCTGGTGCTGGATCAGCAAGGCAGGCTGCGTGAGTTCAAAGCGTTGACGACGCCGCAGGACCCCAGCCGCGGGCTGATGGAGTGCCTTGAGAAGGCGGCCCGGACCGAGCAAAAGAGTTTGCCGGAGTTCGCCCGCACCCTGGAGTACATCATTCACGGCACGACGCTTGCGACCAACGCGCTGCTCACCGGACGGGGCGCGAAGATTGCGATGCTGACCACCGAAGGATTCCGCGACGAGGTGGAAATCCGGCGCGGTTTTAAAAACATTCGCACCTCGATGTACAACCTCCAGGTGCCGCCCTACAAGCCGATCGTGCCGCGCTATCTCCGGCTGCCGGTGCGGGAAAGAACGCTTTACACGGGCGAGGTCGAAACGGCGGTGGATGTTTCCTCGGCTCGAGCGGCGGTGGAAAAATGCCGGAGCGAAGATGTTCAATCGATCGCCGTCTGTTTCCTGCACTCCTACGCCAACCCGGAGAACGAGCGCAAAGCCGCGGAAATTTGCCGCGAGACCTTCGACGCCCCTCGATCCTTCGAGACCCTCAGGATCGACCCTGAGGGTAATCGAATGGGTCGACAGGCTCGGGGCGTGGCGAGCCCGCCCTTCGAGAACCTCAGGGCCGTGAGGCAAATCGAACGGTCGAACCACGGCGTTTACATTACCACGTCGCACGAGATCCTGCCGGTGTGGCAGGAATACGAGCGCTTCAGCACCACGTTAGTGAGCGCTTCCATCGGTCCCATTGTTTCCAATTATCTCTTGTCGCTGGAACAGCGGCTCGCCGACATCGGCTTTAAGGGCAGCCTGTTGATGGTGCGTGCCGACGGTCTGTTACAGTCGGCGACGCACTCGCGCCGCCAGGCGGTATCGCTGATCAACTCCGGGCCGGCGGCCGCTCCATCGGCGGCGCTGTTCTTCGCCGGCCCCTCGGGGTCGCAAGACCTGATTTCCATTGACATGGGCGGCACGAGCCTGGACGTCTGCA
>JACPFE010000150.1 GCA_016183145.1 Deltaproteobacteria bacterium
GCTTTGTCAGGGCCTACTCTGAAGCCGCCTATGTTTTGAGGACCGATCGTCAAAGAAGCCTCACGGTTATGGCTAAAAGACTGCGCATCGAAAATCAGGAAATTCTCAACGCAACTTACGAAGACGCGGCCCGTCGCTTCACCTTTCCACCCCGGGTCAACATGGCGGGGATGAAGGATACGTTGGACTTCTTCGGTGAAAAAATCCTGAGCTAAAAGGGCGTCGTCCTGAAGAATTCGTGGACGAAACGTTGCTCGACGAATTGGAAAAGGAAGGATTCTTCAAAAGTCTGGCTAAACATTGAGGGTGGCGGGAGTTCCGTGTCAGGCTTCATTTTATTGATTTTATTCGAGGTGAGAAATCTGGGCTTTTGAATTCAAGACTCGAGAGGCGTGCTCCTGAGATGTCAGGCGACTTCTTCGCAAAGGAGAGGTCCATTGACCCAATGGGGTTTGATCTCGCCGGCCTAGCGCGCTATTTTCGCAATTCGCTGGAGGAGTTGATCGTCGCGTGCAGGTTGCGCGCGAAGTCGATCGCCCCTTGCAGGTCCATTGACAGCGCCACCCGGGCGTACTCTTTTGCCGCCGATGTGGCGGGCCGGGGCGCTTTGAGAAGCGCCGCACAAATCTTCTGGACCGCTTCTTCCAATTGACCGGCCGGCACCACTTCGCTTACCAAGCCACAGCTGAGCGCCCGTTCCGCGCCGATAACGGCCGTCGAGTAGACGAGGTACATCAATGCCTTTCGCGGCACACGATCGACCAGCGCCGACATCGCCATGGTCGGCATGATGTTGTGCCCCATCTCCGGCAACTGAAACTTCGCGGCGTCACTCGCAATCGTAATGTCGCACAGCGCCGCAAGCGCGCAACCGAAGCCAAGCGCCTGCCCCTGGACAACGCCGAGTATCGGAATCGGTGTGCGCCGGAATGCCCCATAACAATTGAAGATCACTTCGTTGCGCCGGCGTAGCGCCAAGGCTTCGGGCGGTGCTTCGGGCGCGCGGCCTCCGGCGTGCCACCTGCCGGTGCAAAAATCCGACCCCGCGCCGCGCAGCACAACAAACTGAGAAGTGTCGGCCGCGCGGTCGAGGATGCCGGCAAGTTCCCCGGCCATATCATCCGACACGCCGTTGCCTGCCTCAGGCCGGTTCAGCGTAACGCGCAGAATCGGTCCATCTTGTTGAACGAGAATTTCGTTGCTCATTGCCATTCCTTTCTAGTGTGAACTCGTATATCGGGTGCGCGTATCGTGAATCATGCTGCCGGCTCATTTCCGTATCACCTGCGCTTAGCGGCGTTTTTCCTTTAGGCCGTGATAGATTTTTTCGGCAGTGATAGGCAGCTCGAATAGCCGCACCCCCACGGCATCAGCCACGGCGTTGGCGATGGCGGCTGGAGGACTGTTGTTAGCGAATTCGCCAATCGCCTTACCCTCGTACGCCGCGACGCCGCCGCCGGACGACACCAGCACCGTCTTCAGTTCGGGGATATCGGCGGCCGTGGGAAGTTTATAATCCCCGAGGCTCGCGTTGGTGACGCGACCCCCATCCATGACCATTTCCTCCATCATGCCTTGGCCGACACCCATCACAACGCCGCCGTCGATCTGGCCCTGATGCGTAATGGGGTTTATTATTGTGCCGACATCGTGGGCCGTCACGAAACGACTTAACCGTACCTTGCCCGTCTCGGGATCAACCTCGACCTCAGCGACCTGCGCGCAGATGTAGCTTATATCTTCAGGGTACGGCGCATCTTCGATAACCGTAACCGTGAGAGGACGACCGGCTTGGGCGACGATTTTTTTCAAGTTTATTTGTTGACGCGGATCTTCACGGAAGCGGAATTGGCCGCCGCGGAAATCCACTTCTTCGGTTGAGCACTCTAACATCCGAGCGGCTTGAGCCATGAGCTGCTCCCGTAGCTGCCTGCATGCTTTGACAGCCGCGCGGCTCGCAACGTAAGTCACCCGGCTGGCCCTGGCGCCGCTGTCGCGGGGAGCAACGTCGGTGTCCCCCACCACCACACGCACTTCCTGGATGGGAACACCCATTTCCTCAGCCACAAGTTGTTGCAAGATGGTGTGGGTGCCGGCTCCCTGGTCGAAGGTAGGACTTATCAGCGTGAAGCTCCCGTCAGGCTCTGCAGAAAGCACCACCCCGGTGTCGTCGCCACCGATGTGCCGACCATAAAGGGCGATGCCGCGACCGGTGCCAAGCTTGCGCTTTTGCCGCCCCGCAGCGCTTAGCGCCGCCTGGAGAACCTCTCGGAAACGCACGCAGCGCAGCCGATGGCCCACGGCATCCTCCTCCCCTTCACTCAAAAGATTCTTCAACCGGAACTCAGCAGGGTCCATACCCAATTCCCGCGCGATGATGTCCGTGTGCGACTCTAGAGCGAAGAACGTCTGCACCGATCCCGGACTGCGGAAATAGCCTCCCGGGACGGTGTTGGTGTAAACCTGAAGAAATTCAATAGAGGCATTCTCCACCCGGTAGGGTCCGCCGCTATAGTGCCAGGTGGCCAGAGTAGCGTTGGGCTTGAGAGCGCCATAGGCGCCGCTGGCGTGGACGGCCCGTAGATAACGGGCAACAATGCGGCCGTCTCGCTTCACCCCACTCCGAATTGTGATCACCGTGGGGTGGGCAGGGCTACTCGCCATCAATTCCTCGGTGTAATTCATGACGATCTTTACCGGCCGCCCGGACTGCTGCGCCAAGAAGTAGGCAGCCGGCAGATCCACAGCATCGCCTTTGCCACCGAACTCGCCGCCCACGTTCACCACGTTGACACGTATGCGCTCCTCGGGCACGGCAACGGCCTTGGCCAACTGTGTGCGAATGCCAAACGGGTTTTTTGCCGACATCCATACTTGAATCCGGCCATCGGGATCGATGGCGACCGTACCGGCGTGTGGCTCGATGTATCCCTGGTGCCGGGCAGGGATTCGAAACGTATGCTCCAATACCAGATCTGCCTCGCCAAAGCCCTGTTCTGGATTGCCCTTGCGCCAGGCCAGACGTGTAAGTCCGTTGTGCACGTCCAATGCCAGCCGCTGCTTGGGCACGCCGTCATAGCTCGCGACATCTTCATGAATGCGCGGCGCGTTTGGCTGCATAGCTTCAAGCGGGTCGAAGACCGCCGGCAGATCCTCGTACTCGACGTTGATAAGACCGAGGGCCTCTTCGGCGGCTTCCGTTGTCTGCGCGGCGACGGCCGCCACTCTATCGCCCACGAAACGGACCACGTCCCAACAGAGAACGGGCATGTCACGGAAACTTTTGCCGACAAAGCGCCCTGGGATATCTTGCCCCGTGACGACGGCTTTGACGCCCGGGACTTTACGGGCCTTGGAAGTATCGATGTGCCGGATGCGAGCATGCGGGTGAGGGCTGCGGAGAATCATACCCCAAAGTTGGCCTGGGAGATTGACGTCGGCGGCGTAGATCGAGCGCCCGGCGACCTTGTCAGGGCCTTCCGCCCGAACAACGGGAGCGCCGATTATTGTGAAAGCAGCCATAATGATCCTCCTTTGATAGAGCCGGAAAGTATAAGATCGTCGTTACGACAATTCGCCGGCTATAGGGTCGCATAGGCGTTTCCCCCATTTCCAATTTCATATCTGTCACTCGCCAACGATGGCTGTGACACCTTTCTTCGAC
>JACPFE010000146.1 GCA_016183145.1 Deltaproteobacteria bacterium
GAAGAGCCCGAAGTGGACTTCGCCACCACGGCGCGTTCCTTTGGGATCTGGAGCACCGGTCCCGTCACGGAGCCGGGAGAAGTAGCCAAGGCGCTGCGCGAAGCGCTCAAGGTGGTGAAGGGCGGCAAACCCGCCGTGGTGGACGTCGTCTGCGCGATGAGGCCGTAAGCAGCTTGCTGCGACCCCGATAACTGACTGCGGAATTGCGATGCCGCTCCCCCCACCCGCGTACCGAGATCGTGAGTTATCTGTTTGCTGGGCACAAAATTCACCGGTATAATCCAAGCCGTGGCGTTGTCCAAAAAAATCACGCGGATCGAAGAACCGTTTCATGCAGTGTTTGAAAACGGGATCTTGAGACCGCTGCGGCGACTCCGGCTCAAACCGAAATCGCGTGTCCTGGTTACGCTTTATCCGGAGCCACGCTGGCGAAACGACTTGGAGCGCCTACTCACGCGGATGAAGTCGCGTACCAAAGCGGTCCGACAAGAAGTTGTGGAGGCCGAAATCACTCGGGCTAGGGCCGAGGTCAAGGCTAAACGCCGTGCCGCTCGTCGCTCTGCTTGACACCAACGTCTGGGTCTCTGCTTTTCTCAAACCTTCCGGTCCGCCCGGACAAGTTGTCACCGCATGGAGCCGGGATAAATTCAGCGCCGTAACGTCTCTCTCGCAGCTCACCGAACTCGCGCAAGTTCTTAACCGGCCGCGCCTCTTGCGAAGATTCAAATATTCGCAATGGGAGGCGGGGAGGTTTGTCAGACTGATAGCCGCGCGGGCGACGTTGGTTGAAATTTCCGGGGAACTGAAAGCCTGCCGCGATCCCGATGACGATGAAATCCTCGAAGCTGCTATCAGCGGCAAGGCGACGCACCTGGTTACCCGTGACGACGATCTCAAGCGCGACCTCGATCTCATCAAAATGGCGCGACACCATGGAGTTCGGGTCGTATCCATCAGGCAGTTTTTGCGCCGGCTATCACGCGCCGCAAGCCGCTGAAGATGTGGTGAGTCAGCTCAGCTCCCTTCTTTAATCTGGGATGAGCGTCGGACTTCATTTTACGAGGAGCATCAGGAACGGATGGCCCAGCTCAGAGGAAGGCCGGTCGAGAACAAAATTTACGGGATTCGGATCGAAGAGCCCGAAGTGGACTTCGCCACGACGGCGCGTTCCTTTGGGATCGGAGCACGGGACCCGTCACGGCGCCGGGAGAACTAACCAAGGTGCTGCGTGAGCCGCTCAAGGTGGTAAAGGATGGAAAGCCGGCGGTGGTGGACGTCGTCTGCGCGATGCGTCCGTAACCACGACCGGCTTACCGACTCACCGCTTGATAGGGGTCTGCGACTAGGATTAGGATATTCGAGCGGTTAATCGGATCAGAAAGGGAGCGGTGGCGTAGCTAGCGCGGTTTCAAGTTATCGAAAGGTGCCGGACGCTAGATCAGATCGCCCATTTTAACCTTCAACGCCAGCGACTGTACGGACTACTAAAACTTCTCCGTCGTGATTCCGGGAAACAACCAGGTCAGATGAGAAAAGTCAAAAGTAAAGACGCGACCCCGTGGACTTGGACAGGCGTTGAACCGTGGAAAGAACACCTTGCCGCAGCTTAAGCAACGCCCGCCGACAAGCCGGGCCGACTCGCTCTCCAGCGGCGAGCCGCTTCAGTTCTCTGGCCGGTAAACTTTGGCTGACATGCCACTTGCTCCTTGTCGTATCGTCGCACCCAGCCCAGCCCAGCCGGCCCGCCCGCTAGCAGCGAATAATCAGGTTTCCTGTGAAGAAATATTCACCGCAAAGTACACAGCGCGGCTCCGCCGCAACCAAAATGACAGGAGAGCGGCCATGGTGTATATGGGAATCATGGCTACGACTCTCAATGCGCCCACGAACAATGTCGCACGTTCCTTCGTACAGCGTCATCAGCACGATGTCATCGGTGTTTTGCACGGTTGGGATCGGCTGCGGCTGCAAGGGACACTGCGTGCTCTGTATCATCCTCCGGTTATGGAGCAATACCTTAGACGGGCCGGCGTTCTGTGGAAGGACTTTAAAAAGTTCGCCACCGACCTCACTGGCCGCGTGCGCCAGGCCGCCGATACCTTGGCCAACGAGCGGGGTCGCCCGATGATGTATCTGCCCTCCAGCTCCACGAGTAAGGAAGATTTGGCCTGCGAGATACAGCAACGCGACAAGGTAAGCTCGGGCCTGATCGCTATCTTTAGTTGCGTGGAGCCCGGCCACACCTGGGCTGTACGCGGCAACCGCGCCACCAAAAAGCTGGAAGTTAAGCTTCAGTGGGGCAAATGCATCCACCTGTACTTTTACTGGGTGCATGAACAACTGGGATTTTTGCACCTTAGGCTTCAGACTTGGTTTCCCTTTCTGATCCGGATTTGCCTTAATGGACGTGAATGGCTGGCGCGACAGATGGATGCTGCGGGTGTGGCTTATCGCCGCGAGGACAACTGCTTTCCGTGGATCGCCGACGTCTCCCGCGCCCAAGCGTTGATGGACGAACAACAGCGCACTGACTGGCCGGCTCTGTTGCGCCCGGTGGTCGAGCAGTGCCATCCCCTTTACACCGAGATCACACGCCCCATCGAATGTCAGTACTACTGGACAGCGAATCAGAGCGAATACGCGACCGACGTGATGTTTCGTGATCGCACGGCGCTGGAGCGGATATACCCGGCGCTGGTGCATCATTCCGTGATGAGCTTTGGAGCCGAACAGGTGCTGCGGTTTTGGGGCCGTCCGGGGCGAGTTGGGGTCAACGATGAAGTAACGACGGATCGGCGGCGGCACGGCACCGACGGTGTGCGCGTGAAGCACTGGCTGAACCGCAACTCCCTCAAGTGCTACGACAAGGGCAGCATCCTGCGCGACGAAGCGACGATTAACGAGCCCAAGGAGTTTCGGGTGTGGCGTGCCCCGGAGAACAACCCGCAAGGCAAAAAGGATTGGCGCGTGCTGCGGCGCAGCGTGGCGGACTTGCACCGGCGGGCTGAAGTGAGTCGGGCAGCTACCGAGCGACATCTGACTGCTTTGGCAGCGGTCCACGTGCAAACCTCGTTGGCCGAGGAAGCAGCGCAAGTGTGCCGGCCCCTGCACCGCCACGGACGGCGCTACCGGGCGCTCAATCCCTTGGGGGAAGCCGACGCCCAACTTTTGACCATCGTCAACCGGGGCGAGTTTGCGCTCAACGGCTTTCGTAACCGCGATGTCCGCGCTCGCCTCTATGACGCCACCGAGGACCGACGCCGAGAGCATCAACAGATGGCGGCGGTGGGACGGCGGTTGAGGTTGTTGCGAGCACACGGTCTGATTGCCAAAGTGTCCAAGACTCATCGTTACGTCGTAACGGAAAAAGGACGGCGCGTCATTACGGCGCTGTTGGCCGCGCGCCAAGCCAGCACGGAAAAACTCACGGCTTTGGCCGCCTAGGAATTTGCGCAGATGGAGAAAACTCTTAGACATAGTAGTACAGAGGCTCTGTTGACAAGGATATCCTGATTTGATTTTTTCCGTGCCCTCAGCGCCTCCGCGGTTAGCCACGCGGACGCCTGAAGACCCTCCAATTTCAATATCTGGAAGCGGCAAATTTGACAAGCCGGCTGGTGATGGAGCGAGCACAACGAATCGTCGTTTGATCCGGTTTGATCCCTATGGCATAAAAA
>JACPFE010000088.1 GCA_016183145.1 Deltaproteobacteria bacterium
AGGATTGAAAGCCTATCCTTCCGTCCAGGCGATCCCCGAGGAGCTCGACTGCGCGATTATTTCAGTGCCGGCGCCGGCCGTGCCAGCGGCGGTCGAGGCGTGCGCTGAGAAGCATGTACCGCTGGCGGTCATCTTCAGTTCCGGTTTCGCCGAATACAGCGAAGAGGGCCGCCGTGCCCAGGAGCGTATCGCCCAGGTCGCGCGCTCAAGCGGCATGCGACTTCTCGGTCCGAACACCATGGGTGCGCTCAGTATCGACGGCGCGTTTAGCGCGACTTTCACCTCGATCAGCCAGAGCGGCGCCGGCGCAAGCTGGCCGCGGCGCGGCAACGTCAGCGTCGTGAGCCAGAGCGGCGCGGTCGGCACGCAGATCCTGCTGCTGTTGCGCGAGCGCGGCCTCGGTGTCGCCAAATGGATCGCCACGGGAAACCAGTGCGACCTCAACGTCGCCGATTGCATCGAACATCTGGCCAACGACGAAGTAACCCGTGTCATCGCCGTCTATCTGGAAGGCAGCGTCGGCGGCCAACGCTTGAGGCAGGCCTTCGAAGCGGCGCGCGCGCGACGAAAACCGGTGATCATGCTCAAGGTCGGCGAATCGGCGATTGGCGCCGCGGCTGCCGCCTCTCATACGGCGTCGCTGGCCGGCGCCGCAGAGGTGTACCGAGCCGTGCTCCGCCAGCATAACGTATTTGCTGCACAGTCGCTTCAAGAGCTGGTTGACGTGGTCGCCGCCTGCCGCGCCGGGCGATTTCCAGAGCGCGCTGAATTGGCCGTCACCAGCGGCTCAGGCGGAATCAACGTGATTATGGCGGACGCCTGCGCCCGCCTTGGCGTCGCCTTGCCGGAAGTGCCGGCACAGACGCAGCGCAAGTTAAAAGAGCTGGTGCCCTACGCCACGACGCGTAATCCGGTCGACATGGCGGCCCCCGGCATGGGAAACATGGAGCTGGAAGCGCAAGTTGTCGAGCTGTTGTTGGATGAAGGCGGCTATTCGTCCGTGTTCACCTACGTCGCCCACAACGGCATGATGCCGAAGCGCATGGAAGAGCTGGCGCGGCACCTGATGCAAGTGCGCGAGAAATTCCCCGACCGGGTCATCGGCATCGTCGCCAACATGATGGCGGAGTGGCGCGATCGGTTTCAGGAGCAGGGATTTGTCGTCTACGAAGAACCGCCGCGGGCGATTGCCGCGATTGCCGCGCTATGGCGGATCGGGCGCGGATTCTCGGACGGCGACGCGCGCGAGCAACCGGCGGCGCTGCCCAATGTGGTTCATGCGCCGGAAATGGGCCGAGGCGGCGAGCAGGCGGCGAAGCGGGTAATCGCGTCGATGGGCATCACCGTCGTCGACGAGCGGCTCGTCCGTTCCGCGGTCGAAGCGGTAGACGCCGCCAAGGCTTTCGGGAAAGCGGTCGTCCTCAAGATCGCCTCGCCCGCAATCCCGCACAAGTCGGACATCGGCGGCGTGCTGATCGGCCTGCGCTCCGGTGAGGATGTTGCGGGCGGTTACGACACGCTTATGGCACGCGTGAGGGACGCCGCACCGACGGCGCAGATCGACGGCGTGTTGGTCTCGCCTTTGATCCAAGGCGGCGTGGAGACCATCGCCGGCGTCAAACGCGATCCGGTTTTCGGGCCGGTGGTGATGTTCGGGATGGGCGGTATATTTGTCGAGATCTACCGCGATGTCTCGTTGCGCGTCGCTCCCTTTGGCGTGAACACGGCGCGGGAGATGATTCGCGAGATCGTCGGGTATCCGCTCCTGGCCGGCGCGCGGGGCCGCGCCCCCGCCGACCTCGAAGCGCTCGCCGGCGCGCTCTCGCTGATATCTGCCTATGCGGATCGCTTTCGCGATGAGCTGGACAGTATCGACATCAACCCGCTGATCGTACTGCCCGAGGGTAAGGGCGTGGTGGCGGTCGATGCCTTGGTCGTTCCGAAGGGGCAGCGATTATAAACACGATCAAGTTTTCTACCTTATGGTCGGATTGAACCTTAGGAGCATTTCCCAATGAAAGTTCGATCGACTGGCTTCGCCATGGGGCTTTTTTTTCTTTTGATACTTGGCCACGCTGCCGCTCGAGCAGCGGTCCCGCTGACCAAGGTTGCCATGACTACGGGATCTTTCAGCGAGAGGGAAGCGGCGATTTATGTCGCCGAGGATCAGGGGTTTTTTCGCAAGTACGGCGTCGATCTTCGCTTCATTCAGGTCCGCAGCGGTCCGGTCGGTATGGCCGCGTTGAGCGCTGGAGAATCCCAATTGCACTGGGGCTCGGTCACGGCCGCGAACCTCGGCGCAATTGCCGAAGGGGCTGACATCGTTTTCGTGGCCGGGTTTATCAATAAGCTGACCGGTGCCTTCGTCGTGAACCCAAGAATCAAGAGCCCGGCGGAATTGAAAGATAAGAGTCTGGGCGTCAACAGCTTGAGCGGCGGCGGTTGGATTTTCACCATGTTGGCGCTTGATCACTGGGGACTCGATCCCAAGCGAGACCGCATTATGATACGAGTTCTAGGTGCCGACGGCGTGCGCGCCGAAGCGATGAGCTCGGGCGTCATTGACGGCTGTCAGATCGGCTACACCTTTGCCTCGTTGCTTCAGAACAAGGGGTTCCGAATTCTGGCCGATTTGGAAAAATTGGCCATTCCCTATCAAGGATCAGGGATCATCTCACGGCGCAGCTTCATCGCCTCGTCCCCGACGACCGTGGAGAACGTGCTCAGAGGACTGCTCGATAGCGTTGCTTTCATCCGAGTCCCTGCGAATAAGTCCCAGGTCATCAAAAGCTTGGCCAGAGGACTTCGCCTTGGGCGTGTCGAAGACGCCGAGGAAGGTTATCAAAGCATCGTCGGTATTTACGAGAGGAAAATCTTTCCGAGCGTCGACGGCATTCGCAACGTCATCCGCCTGCTGGGCGCTAACAACGAAAAAATCCGCCGCCTCAAGGCCGAGGATTTGGTGGATGACAGCGTTGTAAAAAGGTTGGAAAAAGAAGGACGGTTTTAATTTACGGCACAAGGTGAATTCAGGGGAAATAAAAGGGGATCGCGCCAAGGAAACTTGGGAGAGGAGGAAGAGATGTAGAAAGCAGCTCGGAAACCTTTCAGCGAAACCTTGCCGGTAATCAAGCCGGTCCGGGGAGGCCTAACCCGGTCCCGGAAGCGAGTCTTGCGCTGCGGTGGGGTAACCCATGTGGCGAAGCGTAGACAGCGAGTGCCAAGGCCCGGCTATTGAGCTTCGAAAGTCTCTAAGTGTGAGCCTTCGTCGTTCCCCTCACGGGGGCCATGCGGTGCGCGCCGTTAGGGTGAGGAGCGAGCCGTCACACCGGAGTCGTAGAACCGGGCATAGGCACAATGGAGGTTTCCCAGGAACTTGGGAGATGCTGTTGTCTCCAGCGGATTCAGCCGGCTCAGGGGGTGGCCGAATACAAACAACTCCCGGCCCGTCGTGGTTGCGCTTTGATACGGCGGGAGCGAAGCCCAAGGCGCGCCGCGTGGTAGCGCCAAGGGAAGGAAACCGAGCACGGCGCAAAGGACGGCAGCAAGTCGTAGCGCCTTGATAGTACCTATGAAAGGCGGGAACGGGACCTCCCGGACCGTGTGGAGGGAAGCGAGGCGTTGGATTGTGGAACCGTTGTTGGGAAAGACGGCGAATGCATCGAAAT
>JACPFE010000163.1 GCA_016183145.1 Deltaproteobacteria bacterium
ATCAACGTCGTCCACGGCGGATTGCAGGTGCTCAATGAAAAGGGCGACGACGGTTGGCTGATCGCCAACGCCATCATCGTCGTGAGCATCGACGACGGCAAATAGCCGCCGGCAGGCGGCGGTTCAAAGTTCAAGGTTCAATGTTCGTTCTAGGTCAGATTGGCCGGGCTTACATAAACGAAAGCGCGTTCCAGTCGTTCAAGCCGTTCAATCCTTCGATACGCGCTTCGCGCTACTCAGGATGACCGGTATCAAGTATCCGTTTCCCCGAGTAAGCCGCAGGGCTGTATCGAGGGGCGCTCCGTTCAAAACCTTCAACCGATAATCTTATCATTGCCGGGGCCCGTTCCACCCGCTCGAATCGTTAAATACGCCGCAGGCGAAATGGCTGTCTATTTGCTAACATCGGAAAACAGCCAGCAGCCGCGATGGACACCATGAATATGCCCCGCCGTACCCGCACAGGATGTGCGGAATGATCGATACCCATGCCACTGAGAAATCAGGGAGGTGGGGAATTTTTTATGGCTGGTACATAGTCGTCGCGAGCATAGCGGCCAACACGATCTTCTCCGCCGCCTATTTCCAGGGCTTCGGCGTTCTCATCATCCCGATAGAACGCGCCTTCGGCTGGGACCGCTGGGTGATTTCAGCCGCCATGTCGCTGCGCCAGTTGGAGTCCGGCATCGTCAGTCCCGCGGTGGGCTTTCTGCTGGACCGCTTCAGCGCGCGCAAATTGATTTTCTGGAGCGCTGTCATCTCGGGCGTCGGCTTCATCGGCCTCGGCTTCACCACCGGCATCGTCACGTTTTTTCTCTTCTTCGTGGTCATCTCCCTGGGAGCATCGGGCGTCAGCCATGCGGTTACTTGGCCCGTGATCATCTCGCGGTGGTTTCGGCGCAACCGCGGCCTCGCCACGGGGCTTGCGGTGACAGGTCCCATCTTCGGCTCGCCCCTCGTCATACTGAACACACAGATCGAGGAGGCGTACGGCTGGCGCGCCGTCCTGTTCGGCTACGGCGCCTTGGTCCTGGTCGGCGTCACGCTGCTCAGCATGCTGGTGCGCGACCGGCCGGAGCCCTACGGTCTGCGGCCCGATGGCGATCCGCCCGAGGAGAGCGCCTCCACGGAACGCGCTGCCGCCCCGTCGCAGCGCCGAACGGATGCTGGGCTTACACTCCACGCGGTGCTCCGCACCAAAGAGTTCTGGCTGTTCACGACCTACTTGTCAGGGACGTTCGCCGTAAACTCCGCAGTCCAGGGCCACATGATCCCCTATTTCCAGCAAGACATCGGACTTACCGCGGCCTGGGCGGCGGTGGTCATGTCCATGGTCTTCATCATCAGCGGCATCGGGCGTATCGGCGGCGGCTATCTGCTGGACCGAATAGACTATCGGCTCGTCCTGGCGGTCGTCGCCGCGATGATGGGCTTGTCCCTGTTGTACCTCCAGGTAGCGGTCGTCAAAACGGTCTGGGCCACGTTGCCCTTCGCGCTGGGATTCGGCGTCAGCTTCGGCTGCCTTGTTCCCATGCGCGGCGCCGTCGGCAGCATCATGTTCGGCACCCGGGCGATCGGCAGAGTTTTGGGCATTCTGCAGGGGGCGCCCATTGCGGCGGGAGTCGTCGGCCCCCTGGTCATGGGTTTGATCTTCGACCTGCACGGGAACTACTCCGCAGCCATCTGGGGACTCATCGTCATCAGCGCTCTCATGATGCCGCTGTCCCTGGCCATGGCCTCGCCCGCCGAGTTGGCCAAGCGCATTAGGCGGCAGCGGATCAGCGACTAGAGTAGTTGACGCTCACCTCCCTCAGCGTGTCCCAGATCGAACCGCTGGAACGGAGCGAAGCGGTGGAACGACTGGAACGATTGGAACGGGCTGCGGTACTAAGTCTCAGAGATACTTTGTCGGACGCCGGATGGTGCGCCACATGTGCGAAACCGGGCTGTTGTCAAAGCCCAAGCCCTCCTCCGGCTGCTTGAAGTGGCGGCCGACGATGTCGATGAAGGGTTCCCAGCTCACCACCGCGTTTGGGTCGAAGGAATAGATGTCGTGGACGGTGATCATGCGCGCGGTCATGTACCACTTGTGATCGCGGGCGCGCTTGTACGCTTCCTTGATGTAGTCGTTGGGCTCGTAGTCCGGCCCGAAATGCTTGATGTACATTTCCGGATAGGAGTAGCCGACCGACTCGTCAGGAAAGAAACGCAGCGCCTGGTGCGCGCGCACCGCCCAGCTTACCTCCTCGTCGACGTAGGGCTCAATCAACTGCGCACCCCAGTAGCCGTGGTCGCTCTTGATGAAGATCGCGTTGGCGATATCGTGCAGCAGGCAGGCGAGAATCGTTTTCTCGGGCATGGACGCCTTCAGCGCATGGGTCGCGCTCTGCAGCATATGGTTGATGCCCTTGGCGCGGTATTCGAAGAAATCGAGGAGCGTCGGCTTCGCCGGCATCTTCGGCAGCCGCGGATCGTCGTCCATTAGTTGATACCTGCCACGTTTAGCCGTGGCGTCAGAACCCATGTTGGACGCGCCGAGCTTGCCGTCCGCCATGTTGAACAGGGCCGATTTCGAAATCAGTACATCGAGTTCGTCGCTCATCTTCCGTTCCAGCGCATCCGCGCGCTCGTTCAGCGTTATGTTTTCAGCCATGGTTTGATCCTCCTACATTATCACCCGAAATTCGAGTTTTTTCAGACTCCACCCCGTACAAGCGACCTGCCTCTGCTTAAATCGGACTTGGAACCGGAATGTTGTAGAGCCGCGCGACGTTTTCCCGCACCAGTTTGGCGCGCTGCGGGGCGGGGAGGTCGCCCAGGTCGCGGGCGATAACTTGACGCGAGGTCGGCCATGTCGTGTTGCCGTGGGGGAAGTCGTTGGACCACATGCAGTTATCCGCGCCCCACCACGACAGGATATGGCCGCCGACGGCGTCGTTGAAGAAAGTGGTGTAGATCTGCTTGTGGAAGTATTCGCTGGGGAGTTTTTTGATCATTAGGCCCTCGCGCTTGGCGCCGTGGCGTTTGAAGTAGTAGTCCCACTGTTCCAGGACAAACGGAATCCAGCCAAGCTCGTTCTCGACGAGGACGACCTTGAGCTTGGGGACGCGCTCGAGCACGCCGGAATAGATCAGTTCGTAGAGGCTATCGACCGACTGGAATAGTTTCATGTTGACGCTATCGTGCTCCGCAGTCATGCCGGTTGGCGTATCTCCGAGGCCGAAGGAGCGGCTTCGGCTGTAGCCGTGGCCGCTCAAGATGTGCAGGTTGACCGGCATGTCGAGATCCTGAGAGGCGGCCCAGAACTTGTCATAATGCGACGAGGAAAACGGTAGTTCCGGCGGCGGTACCTGCCAGATCACCGAGCCGCGCATGCCGGCTTTGCGGCAGCGCTCCAGTTCTTTCACGGTGCCGTCGATGTCGTACATCGACAGCATGGCGATGCCGATGAGCCGGTCCGGCGCCGCGCTGCAGTAGTCGATGAGCCAGTCGTTGTAAACCCGGCAGCAAACCGCCTCCAACTCGTGATCCTCGAGGCTCAAGCACTTCAAGCCGTGGGTCGGATAGAGCACTTCGGCGCTGACGCCGTCGGCGCTCATCTCGGCGACGCGCTTGTTCTTGTCCTGGGCGCCGCCAGGGACGTCGTTGGGTCTTTGCCCGCCAAAGTCGGGGGCGCGGTCCTGAAAGGCTTTTGGCAGTTGTTTTTGCCAAAGTCCCGCCGGCTCAATGACATGTGAGTCAGACGAGATCAAAACTTCATCGATGACGGCGTTGGTCTCTTTTCCATAGGTTCGTTCGATAATGCTCATCGTTTGGTCTCCCTTGTTTCGTAAATATTGCGGGAGCTAGCTGTGGAGCGGATTGCTAAAAAATCGCCGACAGCCACTACTTGATGGAAATAACCCAGCCGGGGGTCAAGGCGCAAGGGGAGGACAGTTTGTTTTCAGATGCCGAAGGTGCATACCTCGAACGAGGCGCAGGACTCAGATGCTCATGCCTCAATTAAAATCTAAGTTTTCCAGCCGGCTTGCTTTAGCTCGCTGTCCGCTTTCTTTGCCAAGCTGATGTCGCTGGCGCGGTCGATGGGAACTTCCTTTATGACGTTCAGGACCCCGCGAACGATTCTAAGTTGTTTACCAATCCTTGATATACTCCAAAACATTACGGTTGAAAGCCTCCGGCTGCTCCCAGTTGATCGAGTGGGCGGCCTCGGGCAGGACCATGAACTTGGCGCCGGGGATATGCTCGAGCTGCCGCCGCATGACCCAGGGCGGCGTCTGCAAATCCTGATCTCCGGGCATTAGCAGCGTGGGCACGCGAATCGTCTCAAGCTTCTTGTAGGTGATCGTAGTGCGTTGAGACTGCACGGGAGCGCCCTGCTGGCGCGAGTTGTGGTGAATCTCCAGCCACTGTTTCAGACCCTCTGGGTTGGTCGCCATGTACCCCATGCTCACTTCGCGAAACTCCGCAGGCCAACTCGTAAACCCTGGGAGTGTCGTCTTCTCGCGAAGCTTGCGCATTTCTTCATCGGTAATGGCGCCGCCGCTGGCGGCGATGACCAGACTGCGCAGCCGCTCCGGATGCCAGAGGACATAGTCATAGGCTGAGAAGCCGCCGCCCGCCACGGCGACGAGATGAAACCGGTCGAGTTTCAGGTGTTCCACCAGCGCGTGAAGATCTTCCGCAATGGTACCTGGCTGGGGACCGGTCTCAGGAGTCGCAGTGCTGCGCCCCCAGCCGCGCCGATCGAAAGCGATGACCCGATAGCCCGCCTCGACCAAGCCCGGAATGTTGTACTGCCAACTGTCGGCATTGCCGGTGTTGGCGTGAAGCAGCACGACCGGTACACCGCTGCCGCCGCTGTCCGTGTACCAAAGGCGCACGCCCGGTAAATCCGCGTATCCCGCGAATTGCCGGGTTTGTGTTTGTGCCGTGGTCGTCGTCATCGAACAGGTTTGTCCTTTTCCTCAGTCCGCCCGCGTTCGGTGTCAGACATCTAGTTATTTAATTCTTGCCTTTCTGGGAACAGATCTCCGGTATCCGCATCGCATCCATCGCCATCTCGCGGTTCTGCTTGACCAGGCGCAGGGCTTTGAGCAGGGCGCGCATGAATCCACGCATCAACTTGGGTTTCGTTTTGATGAACTGGTCGTTGGTGGCCATCGTGCCCCGGGAATTTTTCACTTCAGTCTCGGCAACACCTGCTCACCGAACAAGTCCAACTGCCGCGGATCGGGATCGGCCAGGCCGATGATCAATGTGTCGAGGCCGCGCGATAAGAAGGCTTCAATTCTTTCGGTGACGGCGGCGGGCGGGCCGACCAATGATGTGTTGGCAACGTCGGCGCGCAGGCGGCCGTAGTAGCGCGTGACATAAGCGTTTAAGATTTCTAATGCTTTGGCTTGATCGTCGTTGATTGCCATGAATGTTAGCCCCGCCTTTTCGATCTCGTTGGGGTTGCGGCCCGCGGTCCGGGCGTAGCCGGCGACTTTTTCCCAGGTGACGGAAAATTCCGGTATGGCCGAGCTGCCGCAAATGAACCCATTGGCCCAAGTGCCGGCGCGCTTGAGGGCGGCCTCGGCGCTGCCGCCGGTGAAAATGGGAATTTGTTTCTGGATTGGCCGGGGGCCGATGGTGAGATTTTGCACGTTGTAGAATCGCCCCTTGTGCGTGACATTGTCCTCGCTCCAAAGACGTTTCATTAACTGAACGCACTCGACGGCTCTGCTGCCACGACCGTCGAACGGGATCTCAACCGCGCTGAAATCATTTTCGCGGCTGCCGAAGCCGACGCCGATCGTCACTCGCCCATTTGAAACAAAATCCAATGTCGCGATGGATTTGGCCAGGAGCGCGGGATGACGCAGGCCAGGAAGCAGGACGGAAGTTCCGATCCTGATTCTTTGCGTCGCCCCGGCCGCCGCGGCAAGAATGGTCAAGGAATCGAGATTATCATAGGCGACCCGGTCGATGGTCCACATCGAGTGAACTCCCATCGCCTCGCATTTCTTGGCGAAGTTGATGACATAAGCCGGTTTGGTCAAAGGCGCCGGGTTGACAAAGGCGAGTCCGATGTTGGCCATTTTTTTCTCCTTGGGTTCAGCGATATGCTAGTTCAAAACGTTCAAAACGTTCAAGCGGTTCAAGACGTCTAATTTAAACAAAATAGACCAGGCAAACGCCCCTTTTCAAGTTCCGCTCTCTGCGATATATGGAACTCCGGTAGAGGATCATATCATTGTCATCAATGGTAGGTCGTTGGGAGCAATTTTTGGGAATTGACCTGGCACAACAATGAAGATCACCGACATTAAGACTATGCGATTGCGCGCAACGATCCCGACGGAAGGACAGGTGTTCAGCCGGTCGGGTGTGAGAAGTTCGCGGTCGACAACGCTGCTTCAGGTCGAGACCGACGAAGGCATCACCGGTCTTGGCTCGTGTTCGGGCAACGGGGAGCTGATCGAAGTGATCGTTGCCCGAGTGCTAAAGCCGCTGCTAATCGGCATGGACCCGGCACAGATCGACGATGTCTGGGATAAAGCTTATGTCAGAGGAGGGCATAAAGAATTCGGCACACGGGGCGTCGGCGTCGTGGCGTTAAGCGGGATCGATGTCGCGCTCTGGGACATTCTTGGCAAGGTGCGCGGAGTGCCACTCTATCAGCTCCTTGGCGGTAAGTGCCGTGACAGAGTCCCGGTTTATGCGACTGCTCTTTATCCCGAAGAGCCGTCAAAGGTGGCGAAGCGGGCGAGGGGATTTGCCGAGCAGGGTTTTCATGGTGTCAAGATCAAAGTTGGGTTCGATCTGGATCAGGATATTCGAATTGTGCGGGCGGTACGCCGGGAACTCGGTAAAGACTTCATCGTGATGACCGACGCGAACCAGGGGTATACCTTGGATGTTGGGCTTCAAGCGGCGGCGGCTTTTGCCGACTGTGGCGTCTTCTGGCTTGAGGAACCCCTGTTTGTTGAAGATATTGCCGGCCATGCCGAGCTTCGGGAGAGGGGGAAAGTTCCCATCGCCGTTGGTGAAAACCTGCATATGTGCTACGCCTTCGAGAATTTCATGGTTCGCGGTGCGGTTGATTACCTCCAGCCCGACGTCGCCCGGGCCGGCGGAATCACCGAGATAAGAAAAATCGCTGCGACCGCCGCGGAACACGGCGTCCCAATTTCATTCCACACCTGGGGCGACGGGGTTGCCCTTGCTGCCAGCGTCCATCTATCTGCCGCTATCAACGAGTGTATCGTCATGGAACTTGACTACACCTATAATCCGTTGCGCGAAGAGCTGCTGCGAGAGCCCCTCAGGTTGGTGAATGGATGCTTGATCCCTCCTGATAAACCGGGCTTGGGTGTGGAGCTGAATCCTGAAGCGCTGCAGCGGTTCGCGTTTTTCGGTTCTGAAGAAATCACTGTCCGGCAAGATACTCTCAGAGCGGTTTAGAAATTCGCCCGGTGTGGCTTTTTTCGATCGCGTCTCGCCGCGCGATAGCTCGGCAATTCCCACTGAATAGTTTCTTGTTGTTTTAAGCCCGATAGTTGCTAAGATTATCCCGCCCTTATGTACGAGCAGGATACGATTGCGGCGATCGCCACGCCGAGCGGCGAGGGTGCGGTAGCGATCGTTCGCGTGAGCGGGCCCGATGCGGAGCGCATCGCGACCAGCGTGTTCGTGCGCGCCCAAGGTAAGAATGGAAAACTGGCTTCGCACCGGCTTTATCACGGCCAGATTCAGGATCCGAGGTCGAACAAGTTTCTTGACGAGGTTTTGCTTGTGGTGATGCGCAAGCCGCGCAGCTACACCGGCGAGGATATCGTCGAGGTGCATTGTCATGGCGGCACGTTGGTCGTTCGGCGGGTATTGGAGCTTATGCTTTCTCAGGGGGCGCGCCACGCGGAGCGTGGCGAGTTCACCAAGCGCGCGTTTCTCAACGGGCGTCTCGATCTCGCTCAGGCCGAGGCGGTACTCGACCTGATCGATGCGCGCACTGACAAAGGAGTGGAGCTCGCTCTTGATCAGGTTGGCGGTGGACTTTCAAAATGGATGCGCGAGCTGCGCGAGGAATTGCTAGCTATTTTGGTTCAGATTGAGGCCGCTATCGATTTTCCGGAGGAACAAATCGAACTGCTGCAACGCCGGGAACTGATTGTAAGGATAGATGATCTTAGACATAAAATAAGCGACATTTTAACGAGTTACGAGTGGGGACGATTGTTCCGGGAGGGTGCGAAGGTTTGTATCTGTGGCCGCCCTAATGTGGGCAAGTCGAGTCTCTTGAATGCTTTGTTGGGTGAAGATCGTGTCATAGTCACCGACGTGCCAGGGACGACTAGGGACGTGATTGAAGAGTCCATCAATCTTGATGGTCTGCCGGTTGTTCTCTGGGATACAGCCGGAATTGGGGAAACTGATGATCGGATAGAACAGATCGGTGTCAATTTGTCCCGTCGCTATTTAGAGAAGTCCGATGCTGCGGTCGTCGTTCTCGACGGCTCTGAGTCCTTCGCCCCGGCTGATCTCGCTTTGTTGGAGAGTCTCAACGGAAAAAATGCTCTGATCGTTATCAATAAGAGCGATCTCTCTCAAGGACTGGATGTTGCGGAGCTAAAAAACCGCGGTTTTCTGCAATCGATGGCGTTCGTTTCTGCCAAGACCGGATCGGGGATCGACGGACTAAAGGCGCAACTGAGAAACCTAATAGCAGGTTGCCCGGAGGAGCCGCCGGTCGTTTTAACGAATATCCGCCACAAGGCCGCTCTTGCTAGGAGCGACAAAGCCCTGAGTGATGCGTCGGTCACACTTGCGAAAAAATGTCCGCCAGAGCTTGTTGCAGTCGAGCTGAGTGAGGCGCGAGAAGCGCTTGAGGAAATCATCGGCCTGATCAACAATGACGATATATTAGAATCTATTTTTAAAAATTTTTGTGTAGGAAAATAGTTATTTACAAATGTTAGATATTGTTTAATTAGCACAAAGTTAGTTTTGTTTCACGTGAAACTATGATCTCCAAAACAGAAAAGATTTTCGATTTAATTGTCGTTGGAGCGGGGCATGCTGGTATTGAGGCTTGCCTAGCCTCCGCACGAATGGGCTGCGACACTTTGATGCTGACATTGAATCTCGATCATATCGGTCAAATGTCATGTAACCCTGCCATTGGTGGGATCGGCAAGGGCCATCTCGTCAAAGAGATCGACGCGCTTGGCGGGGAGATGGGACGTGCCATCGACGAAACCGGCATCCAGTTTCGAATGTTGAACACCAGAAAAGGGCCCGCCGTGAGAGCATCGAGAGCCCAGGCCGACAAAGCCCTTTACCGTCAGCGGATGAAGCGGATCTTAGAAACCTGCCCCAGATTAGTGCTCCGGCAAGGCAGCGCAGAACGATTACTCGTCGAGGATGGAACAATTAGGGGGATCGCCACACAGATCGGTGAGGAATTTTTCGGCCGTCGAGTGATCTTAACTACGGGGACATTCCTCAGGGGATTGATCCATATCGGCGACCGAAACTATTCTGCGGGTCGGGCCGGAGATTTTGCCGTTCAAGGACTGACCGAGTCACTCGTAGACCTCGGGTTCAAGATCGGAAGACTCAAGACGGGAACTTGCCCTCGCTTAGATAGCCGGTCGATCGACTATTCGAGATTACAGCCCCAGCACGGAGACGAAAATCCAGTTCCCTTTTCCTTCTCGAACGAACGAGTAATGCAACCTCAGATTCCTTGTCATATCACCTACACGAATCGGCGAACTCACGAGATAATCCGTGCAGCGATTCATCGTTCGCCGATGTATTCAGGCGTAATTAAGAGTAGAGGCCCTCGTTACTGTCCCTCAATCGAAGATAAAATTGTACGATTTGCAGACAAAGACCGGCATCAGATTTTTTTGGAACCGGAGGGACTCGATACGGTTGAGGTTTATCCTAACGGCCTTTCAACCAGTTTGCCGTTGGATGTCCAAACCGAAATGGTCCATTCGATCGAGGGCCTGGAGCAGGCGGAAATCATGCGACCAGGTTACGCCATCGAGTATGACTACGTCGAACCCACCCAACTCTATCCGTCTTTAGAGACGAAACTCGTTCGAGGCCTTTATCACGCCGGCCAGATAAATGGCACCACAGGTTATGAGGAGGCGGCAGCTCAGGGAATTTTGGCGGGAATCAATGCCGCTTTGAGTTTGCGCGGCAATGAGCCACTGGTGCTATCGAGGGATCAAGCCTATTTAGGCGTCTTGGTCGATGATCTAGTGACGAAAGGGACCGACAGCGAGCCTTATAGAATGTTTACATCAAGGGCCGAATATAGGCTTCTACTGAGGGAAGACAACGCCGACTTGAGGCTAAGCGAGATTGGGCATGACATCGGACTGGCATCCGAGGAGACCTATAGACGAGTCCGCGCCAAGAAGAATGGAATCGTCGAATTACTTAACTTCTTGGAACAGAGGCAAGTTGCCCCAAATCAGGCTGTAGACTCGGTGCTCGCGTCATGCGGCTCGGCGCCTCTTAAAAACGCAACTTCTCTCGCGCAGCTATTGCGGCGCCCAGAGGTCTCACTGGGTCAGATTCGAGTGATGGTTCCCAGCACGCCGTATTTTTCAAAGGACGCCGATTCCCAAGCCGAGTTACAGATAAAATATGCCGGATATGTGGATCGGCAGATCAATCTCATCGAGCGATTCCAGAAAATGGAACATGTCAGACTCCCAGACGAGTTTGACTATTCAATAATCAACGGGCTTTCGCGCGAGGTGCGCGAGAAGCTAACCCGGGTTCGGCCTCGTTCATTGGGGCAGGCCTCTAGAGTGCCTGGAATTACACCTGCTGCAATGTCCCTTTTGTCGGTTCATTTGAAAAAGAGCAAGGGCGCATAATCAGCTTTCGTCTGCGACCGGGCAACCCCTGCATTAAGTCGGTTCTTAGCCTCTTTATTTCTCCGTCTTTTCGACTCAAGCCTCGGCCATGGCCGGGGCTCTCGCTCAGGATTCCGCCTGACGGGCGTAGTAGAATGTGCCACAGGTTTACCCGTTGGGCTCCACAGTGCGTTTCACGTGAAACAAAGATTTTAGGCTTCCATTGGTAAGCAACTTGTGATAGTAGTCGATCAAATGCATTGTATAATCTAAGTGATTCAATTCAAAGCATTTTTGTGAGTAAGGTCATAGCTATAGCAAACCAAAAAGGCGGTGTAGGCAA
>JACPFE010000161.1 GCA_016183145.1 Deltaproteobacteria bacterium
CCGGTGAGCGTCAGCGATCCAAAGCCGAACGTCCGGCCGAGCACGCTTTGCTCCACCGAGATCGCTTCGACCTGGCGAAGCAGCAGTTCTAGTGTGCGCCGGCGCAGGAAGCCCACTTTGATGATCACTCGTTTTGTCGTGACGCCGAACTCGGAGGACTTGTAATCGATGAATGCCCGCAGTGCGAGCGCCAAGCCGATGCCCGTTACGGCCCCAGCGAGAATCGCTTGGACCGCAAGGCAAAATATTCCGACCAGAACTATGAACGAAGATTTCCAAAAGATCTTCCAGTGCAAGGTTGCCTTGTAGATGATCTCTTCGTCAGGCAGCAGATTGGATTCCATATAGCCCAAGTTTGTCCCCCGTTTTGCGCGCAACTCCGCGATTCGCCGTGTCTAGGCCAAGTATCCTTTATTTTCGCAAACGGCGTCAAACGCCGCGAAGGCGGCAACGCTTGTTCAGAACTCGCGACGATTTGGTGTCCGCCTCGGGGATGGTTGAAACCCCTCTTCCCTAAACCATGCTCAGGGGATGCGTCAGGCGAAGTAAGTTGCGCGATGTCTCCAAAGGAAACAAGTGATTTTCACCCTCGCCCGCTTTGCGGGAGAGGGCAGGGGTGAGGGTCCAGCATGCGATACCCCCTCACCCTAACTCTCTCCCCCACGAAGACGTGGTGGAGAGGGAAATCTTATCGTCGGCTTCGAGCCGACAATAACTGAACTCCTTTCCCTTCGAGGCGAGGGTATCTTAGTTCAGGCGTTCCCTAGCAGCGGGTTGACATGGCGAAAGAACTCTCCGATCGCCCCGTTGTAGACAAAATCGGCGATGTCGTCCAGCGGTGTCGCGTCGCGGTTGATGATCGCGAGCAGGGCGCCGGCGCGCTTGGCGATGACGGGGAAAGAAGCGGCAGGTTGGACTTGCAGCGAGGAGCCAATGACAATGAAGATTTCAGCCTGTTCGCTCCACGCCTGGGCGCGTTGCATCGCTTCCACCGGCATCGATTGGCCAAACGATACGTTGGCGGATTTGAGGAAGCCGCCGCAGGCGTCGCAGGTGGGCGCGGTGAAATTCTCGGCTAAGTTCTCGTAGAGTTCCGCGGGTTCGTATCGCTTGCCACACTTGAGGCAGGTGACGAGCCGGTCGGTGCCGTGCAGCTCGACGAGTTTTTCCTCGGACACACCGGCGAGCTTGTGGAGGCCGTCGATGTTTTGCGTGATTAGACCAAGCAGTTGGCCGCGCCGTTCAAAATCGCGAATGGCAAAATGGCCGATGTTCGGCTTGACCGTTTTAAAGAGTTCGTAGGTAGCTTTCTTCAACCGCCAGTGTTGAATTCGGGCCGCTTCGCTCGTCATGAAGTCTTGGAAGAGCACCGGCTGGTACTTGGTCCAAACGCCGCCGGGGCTGCGAAAGTCGGGAACGCCGGATTCCGTGCTGATGCCGGCGCCGGTGAAAAAGACGACGGCGCGGGATGATCTGAGCCGCGCTGCAAATTCCTCCAGCTCCATCGCGATGCCGCCGGGATAACGCGAAAAGTTATTTTGCCTGGGCCGGTTTCGGCGGTTGTGGAGGGGCCGCAGCTTGAATATCTAGAATCTTGACGTCGAAGACGAGCGTCTTGCCCGCCATCGGGTGGTTCATGTCGATGACCACCGTTTTCTCTTTGATCTGATGGACGCGAACAGGCATGGATTGCCCCTGCGGCCCGTTGGCCGTCAAAACCGCCCCGACTTTTAGGCTGTCGGCGGGGATTTTTTCTTTGGGAACTTCCTGAAATGCCTTCTCATTAACCGGTCCGTAGCCGTCTTCCGGCTTGACCTTAACGCGCTTTTCTTCCCCGACTTTCATCCCCGTGAGGGCTTTTTCCAGCCCCGGGATGATTTGTTTCGTGCCTTGCGTGTACTTCAGCGGTTCCTTGCCCTTGTTGGAATCGACGGTTTTCCCGTCCTCCCCAGACACAGTGTATTGCAAGCTGACTGCGGCGCCGTCCTTTACGACTTTATCTTCCTTGGCACTTTGGGCCGCCATGAGTGGCGCCGCGGTGGAAAGCACAATCGCCACTAAGCCCAAAATAAATGCCCGTTGTATAGTTCGCATCAAATTCTCCTCAAATAAATTCACCGCCGAAGCGCGGTCCATTCACGTTACAGACTCGAATCCGCGAACACAAGCATGGCGGCTTACTTGATAAATAAGGCGGTTCAAGATGTTCAAGTCGTTCAAGCCGGTCAAACCTCCTCCTTCATCCTCCCCCGCGTCAGCCCGAGGCTGATCCGTCCTTCGGCGGACGCGGGGGAGGAAAGCTTGCCCTGAGTCCGGTCGAAGGGAGGTGGGGGAATTGAACGGAGCGCAGCGATTGAACGGCTTGAACGTTTTGAACCTTGATCTTACGACCCGAGGAGCGCTAATTCAGCGCGGTTTCAATCTCCGCACGCCCGGATGACCCGCTCGCCCCAGGCAGTCATCACCTGGTCGTAAATCGCATTCGGCGGTGTCAGCAGGATGCGTTTGACGCCGGCGGCTTCCAGCCGTTTCACCTTGGCGACGCATTCCTTCGGGGTGCCCGCGATGGTGAAGCGCTCCAAGAGATAATCGGTCACGTAGTCGGGATCGATGCGTTCCTCGATCGGTTTCGAGATATCGAAGGCGTCCATGAATCGTTTGACGCCGGCCGCCTCGCCTTCGGGCACGGTCTCCATGGTGAAGCGGAAGTTGTGATGAGCGCGGTTGGCCATGCGCGCGCGCACGCGCCGGCGCGCCCTCTCG
The DNA here is from genome assembly GCA_016183145.1 of Deltaproteobacteria bacterium. Classification (GTDB taxonomy): domain Bacteria; phylum Desulfobacterota; class Binatia; order UBA9968; family UBA9968; genus JACPFE01. The sequence goes on from JACPFE010000161.1 coordinate 2,764, forward strand.
CCGTCGTTGTCGACGACGATCATACCCGCCGGCATGATGTCGATGTCCGCGGGATTCCGCCCTGCTTCTTTCGCGCCTTCGGCGATGCGCGCCTCCGCCCATTCGAGCACATCGAGATCGAAGCCGGTGCCGAGAATGACGCCGTCGCAGGTGCGGCCGGCGACGCGCAGGGTCTTCGGCCCTTCGGCGGAGATGTAGATCGGCACAGGCCGATTGCCGACCTTGAGCTGTACGTTGCCGCCGGCGCGCTCTTTGCTCTTTGGCACGTTGACGCCGCGGTCGTGAAGCAGGTCGCGGATGACGCGCAGTCCCATTTCGAAGTCGACGAGCTTCGTCGCCGTTCGTCCCAGGCTGTAAACCGGACCGTCGCCGGTGCCCAGGCCGATGATCGCGCGGCCTGCGGATATTTCATTGAGTGTCGCGAAGGAGTTCGCCGTGATGGTCGGGTCGCGGTAGACCATGTTGGTCACGGCGGTGCCCAGGCGGATTGTTTTCGTGCTCACTGCGCACATCGCCATCGCCTGGTAGGGATCGACGTTGTTCATCTGGCTGTCGGCGAAAAAGACCGCCTCAAAGCCGAGCGTTTCGGCGCGCTGGGCGCGGTCTACGGCTTCCTTTATGCTGCGGGCGGAACCGTGAAGACAGAATTTCATGGCCATATTTAAAGACTTCCTCTCCAGAGGGCAAGCATGAACTCTACACCGATTGAAGTTAGCGGTCTTGTCACCTCTTTACTCGGCACACGGAAAAAAACTTCTTCCCCCTTGATGGGGGAAGATTGAGATGGGGGTGAAAAGCTTCGTTCAAGGCCGTGACCGAACGCACCCCCTCTTCGATTCTCCCCCGTCAAGGGGGAGAAGGTTTACTTGCGATTGGCTTGCCTTGCCGTTTTCAGGACTTTTCCGATTTTACGGGAAATTAGTTTCTCGGATACAACGTGACACCTCGCTTCTCCTCATAACACGCGCGGCTCGCATTGGCGAATTGTTGGGAAGGATTTCTCCCTTCGGTCGAAATGACATTGCTCTCAGTTGTGATTCGCCGCGTCCTTCCGAGGGAGCCCTTCGTCTCAGGATAAACTCCGTCGCGCTCGTGCCAGCGCGCGCAGGCGTGGATCGCCAGGCCCGAAATGACGTAGCAGATAAGACAGACCGCGAGGGGCCAGGCGTAAGATCCGGTCAGATCGAAGAGATAACCGCCCAGCCAGGCGCCCAAGGCGCTGCCTAACCCGAAGCTGATTTCCAGGTAGCCGAAGATGAGTCCGATTTTGCGGCCGGAAAAGATATCGCCGATGACCGCGCCGTAGGTGGGATTGCCGGCGCTGTGGCCGACGCCGTAGAGTACAATCGTGAGATAGACGAGCCAGAGCGGCGCGTTGAAGGTCATCGCGATCATACAGGCGACGCCGAGCGCGGTGACGATGACGGCGACGCCGTAAGCCTTGCTTCGCCCCAGTCGGTCGGAGACCGATCCCCAAAGAATCGTCGCGCCGATGCGGATAAAGCCGATAAAACCGAAATAAAAGGACGCCGCCAATTTTTCGTAGCCCACGGTGACGAAGTGTGCGATGGCATGGGTGTTGATCATAAAGAGAGCGGTGCCGAGCGCGAGGTGGCCGACCGTTACGGACCAGAACGGGAACGAGCGCGCCGCTTCCGCCAACGTCCAGTCACGGCCTCCGTTGGATCGCCCGCCGTGGCGCGGAACCGAAACCTTGTGGGAGGGATCGGCGTCGCCGTCGGGGTATTGGCCGACCTCCTGCGGAGTGCGTCGCTGCAACAGAGCGTTGGCGGGAACCAACACGAAAAGAAGCAGACTGCCGGTGACGATGAAAGTCCAGCGCCAACCGACCTGGCTGATCAGAATCTGGGTCAGCGGCACCATGACCAGCGCGCCGAGGCCTTGGCCCATGCTCGCGATGCCGATGGCCGTGGCGCGCCGGCGCACGAACCAGAAAGATATTAGTGCGTTGTGGCCGACGAAGCCGAGCGCGCCCTGGCCTAGCGCGGTGATGATGCCGTAGGAAAAATAGAGACCGACGAGCGAACCGGCAAAAGAGGATAGGACCAAGCCGCCGCCGACCAGCAAGGCGCCGAGCGGCATGAGCAAGCGCGGCCCGAGACGGTCGAAAGCCAGGCCCACCAAGGGTGAAGCGAAAGCATAGACGAGAAAGTTAATCGACGCGATCGAAGCGCCGTCGCTCCGCGACCAGGCGAAGTCTTCCAATAAGGCCAAATAGTAGACGCCAAAGGCGCCGTTGACGCCGCGCATCACCACCATGTTGATGAAACATAGCGCGATGATGACGTAGCCGTAGAAAAACTTTGGGCGCATGAAATAAGTACTGAGTAATGAGTCCTGAGTGCTGAGCTCAGGACTCAGGACTCAGGACTCAGGACTCAGGACTCGGATGCTCCGTTGCCTCGGGATTGAGATTATCGCGTATCGGCGGCTTTGATGTCGACGACCTTCACTTCGAAGTTGAGCGTCTTGCCGGCGAGTGGGTGATTAAAATCGACCACGATGGTTTTCTCCTTGATTTCGCTCACGCGCAGAGCGACGGCTTGTCCTTGCGGGCTTTTGGTCATCAGCATCGCGCCGACCTTGTGCGCGTCGGGCGGGACCTTCTCCTTCGGAATCTCTTGAAACGCTGTGGGGTCGGGCAGGCCGTAGCCCTCTTCCGGCTTGACCTGAACTTTTTTCTGGTCGCCGACTTTCAAACCGGCGAGTTCCTTTTCCAGCCCGTGGACGATTTGCCCAGCGCCCTGGATGTACGTGAGCGGCTCCTTGCCGGCGCTGGAATCGATGACCTTTCCGGTCTCGTCGGTGAGCGTGTACTCGATCGAGACGATGGAGCCCTCTTGAACCGCGCCACCCGGCTTCAGCGTCACCGTTTGCGCAATGCCGGCGCGCGAGCCGGTGTTATTCGTCAGAAAAAAAAGCGCCGCCAAAGCCGCGCCGCTCATGACGAGTAAGCTCAAAAGTTTTTTCACGGAGTCCTCGCGAAGTATTTCGATAAATGGTTCTTCAGGTTTTTGTGTGAAGCAAGGCTCGGAGTTTGCACCGCCGAGGCGCAGAGGGCGCAGAGAAAAGAGTTTTTGATTAAAAAATACTCCGAACTCTGTGATCTCTGTGTCTCTGTGGTGAATATCTCTTCACAGGAAACCCTGAAGCGCCGTCATTTTTATGAGATATCGTCTTGGCGTCCTTTGTACGCACCCCATTCAGTATTACGCGCCGTGGTTCCGCTATCTGGCAAAGAGGTTGGACCTGCAA
>JACPFE010000162.1 GCA_016183145.1 Deltaproteobacteria bacterium
CAAGGATAGGAATTTGCATTGAGGTTCAGCCAGCGAGAACTCAAGAACTCCTCCAACAAAGGAATATTGTGAAGATTAAAAAGTCGCCCGCCCCCTCCCGGGAATTGGCGACTTCGCTGACTCAGAATTGCCGAGGGTAGATTACTTCTTGCCGGCTTTCTTCGCCGCCCAGTAAGCCTTCAATTTAGCCGACAACTTCGCTTTAGTTGCCCGACTCACTGTCTTCTTCTTGGCCTTCGCGGCGGGCTTGGCTGAACGCGTCGCTGGTTTAGCTCGTCGAAGGTTCGCCCACCGTGTTTTTTGCGCAGCCGCAATTTTCCTTTTCACCGAAGCGCTCATGGTCCGCTTTTTCTTTGGCGCCGCTCCAGATTTGGCTGGCGCAACGAGGATGCTGCGGAGTTCTTTGTTGAGAGCCTCGATTTGTTCTTTAATCGCAGCAGCCCGTTTGAGTTGGTTTACTGTAAGGTCGTGTAAATTCATGGGGATATTTACTAACATTCAAAACTGGTGGAAAGCAAGCGCTTTTCAGATACTATTTTCCCGCAACGATGAGGCCGTATCGTCGCTTAAGTTCAGCGCAGAGTTGGGCGAGATTCCGCTATTGGGTCTTCGTGGCAGCCGGAGGAGGGACCCAAACCCTCCGTGTTCGGCGTACATCAAAGCGGCTTGGCGAAGATAGATGGGGTACTGGCGGGTGGTCTTCGCCGGTGCGTCGCCTGCTCATAGGAGTAGGCGAGCTTGATCATATTTCCATCATCGTAGGGCCGCCCGAGAAAGACGATCCCCGCTGGCAAGTTATCGCGCGTAAATCCTGCGGGAACTACAACCGAAGGAACAAAGACCAAGAAGGTATTCAGATGTGGCGCGCCCTTATAGTTAACGTAAGGTGGATTTAATCCTTCACTGATGAGTGTTGGCTGGTGCTCTACAGCCTTATGGACGATCGCATCGAGTCGGTTGTCAGCCATAACCTTCAGTAGATGGGTCATCAACTCGTCGCGTGCCATCAAACACTGGTAATGTTTTGTTGCGTCTGGAGAAGTTTTAAGCCGATTTTGAGTGTTTCTAGACACTTTGCCAAATTCCGCCGAGGCCACAACCTCCGCGATGGATTTGAACGGTGGATTAGCGCTCCGGCCGAAGTAGGTCTTGAAAGATTCTTCCCCTTCACCAGGCCCCGCTGCTCGTTTGGCAAGCAACTCCTTTAGTTTTGGAATAATGATTGGATCGACAATCTGGGCTCCCGATGCTTTGAGCTCCGTAACCGCGTTGTCAAAGACTTCACTGACTTTCTTGAAATCTTCCGAGTCGGGCTCGGAGTCAATACCCATCGCCTCACGTAAGATGCCGAGCCGCGCGCCTTTCAAGCCGTCTTTGTCGAGAAACTTTGTAAAGCTCTCTGGAATATGTCCGACACCATAGGCCGTAAGCGGATCCTCGGGATCATAACCGACGATAACGTCCAAAAGAGCGGCTATGTCTGCGACCGTGCGAGCCATGGGGCCGAGAGCACCGGCCGTCGCCGGCCAACCGCTATACACACCGCCACGACTGACAAGGCCAGCCGTGGCGCGCATTCCCGCAACTGAGTTCCATGCTGCTGGCCGGCGGATCGATGCCAGCCCTTCCTGTCCGATAGCCACGGTACAAAAATTCGCCGAAACGGCCGCCGCAGAACCTCCGGAAGAGCCGCCGACTGTTCGATTCAAATCGTAAGAGTTGCGCGTTGAGCCAAAAAGAGACCCGTGCGTGTCACCGCCAGCCATTTCACCCAGCGTAGACTTGGCCAGGATCACGGCTCCCGACTTCCTCAGTCTTTCAACTACAAACGAGTCTCTGTCCGGGTAGTAGTCTTTAAACAACACCGACCCAAGCGTCGTCGGCATTCCTTTCACATCGGCCTGATCTTTTACAATCACAGGGATACCATGAACCGGACCCACCGGACCTGACGTTTTGAATAGGGCGTCCAGGCGCTCGGCTTCTTCGAGAGCCTTGGAATTGATCGTGATGATCGCATTAATCGCCGGTCCTTGCTTGTCAAAGGCCTCGATGCGGTCCAAATACATCTGGACTAGCTGGCGGGATGTAAGCTGCCCCGATCTATAAGCGCTATGAATGCCTTCGATCGTCGCTTCCAGTATGTTGGGGGCTGTTAATTTCGCCATCGAGTCTCTCCTTCGCTTACGGCTTCATAGGGTCTGGCGGTGTCGTCAGCGGATTGCCGCACGAACTCACGGCTTCCAACCCTGCGCCTCTAATTGACGACGAGCCTTTTCCGCATGCGTGAAGTCGTAAAGTTTTTGCAGGTTAGGCGGATCTTTCAGGTTCATCTGCTTCACGACATGCTCGATGGCTTTCTTTTGCAGTTCCTCACTCAACGCGCCGTACGTGGTCATGGCCGGAATCGAGAGATCGTAGATTTTCGCGGCAAGGTCAGGGTTAACTTTCATCATAGCGGCTACAGTGGGCAGGCTACCGGCACGATTGCTACGGACATAGAGCAATCCCTTGAGCGTCGCGAGAGTAAGTTTTTCCACGAGAGCGGCATCGGTTCGCAGCACGGATTCCCGCGTTACAATACAGCCTTGAAGCTCCACCCAGTCCTGTTTGACAAAAGAAACCAGCTCTCTGAAGCCGGCATCTTGGGCGACAAAATTGTAGGGCGTCGATAACAGCACCGCGTCCGTGACCCCATTCACGAGCGACGCGTACCGGCTTGTGTCAACGCCCATGGCCAGGATTGCAACGTCCTTGCCTCCCTGTAAGCCGTGCTTTGTTAACATATCCCTGAGCATCGAGTCAGGACCCGCTCCGATTCCGGAAACGCCGATTTTTTTCCCTTTGAGATCTTTGACTTCAGCAATCTCAGGTTTCGAATAAAGCCAAAACAGTGAACGATTGAAAGAGCTGAAAAGCAGCCGCAATGGCGCACCCCCGAGAGATGCAGTTAGAGCGGAACCCCCGACCGTGGCGAATTCCACGTTGCCCCCAATCAAAGCGCGACTCGCGATCGGCGCGGGCATGAGCACAAAGTTAACGTCCAGCCCCTCCTGCCGGTAGTAACCTCTCTCCTTTGCAACCATAAACGCGACCAGCGACATGCTGTAACTCGGTACCGCAACGTTTACCGTCGCCGCGTATACGCTCACGGGCAGCACAGCGACAAATACCCAAAGAAAACGGAGTATTATCTTGTTCATTTTCTATCCTATTCCTCCCTTGCGGTCCGAACCGAGCGACCGAAATGAAAGCTAACGAGCTTCACGACCTCCGCGAAAATTGCGCCGGCTCAAGTTCGAAAAGCATGGTGGCATGGGGTCACTACAACGCGTGGGCGCCCCCGCTGGACAAACCGTGATGCATTGCCACATTCATCTGATGCCTCGGAGATCAGGGGACAGCGTTAATCCACGCGGCGGCGTTCGGGGTGTAATTGCGGGCGAGGCCGATTATTCGGGAAACGGAGCACAGAAGTCTTTGAGGTCACTGGATCAATAACTGTCCAGGATTACTTCTTGCTTGCTTTTTTCGCCGCCCAGAAAGCCTTCAATTTGGCGGACAACTTCGCTCTGGTTGCCCGACTCACTGTTTTTTTCTTGGCCTTCGCAGCGGGCTTGAGTGAACGTGTCGCTGGTGTAGCTCGTCGGAGGTTCGCCCAAATTGTTTTTTGAGCAGCCGCAATCTGCTTTTTCTT
>JACPFE010000199.1 GCA_016183145.1 Deltaproteobacteria bacterium
CACGGGGGGTTAGGGTGAGGGGGTATGTTAACTTATTTATAACCGTCACTATAACTTGGGCAATGGCGGATTGTAGCACGGTCTGATCCAAATGGGGCAATTCACATGCCACCTCTCGTGCGACGTGGCGCGCCGTTTGCAAGCTTCGGGATAATCCAAGAGGCAGCGCGTCTATTATGGGCTTACCATTCGAAAAATATCTGGCCGCGGTGGTTCAGGCGGCGCCGATATTTCTGAACCGCCAAGGAACCGTGGAAAAAGCTTGCCGTCTGATTCGCGAAGCCGGGCGCAACGGCGCCAAGCTCGTCGTTTTTCCGGAAGCATGGATTCCCTCTTTCCCGCACTGGCCACGGGCTTTGCCCAAAGGAGAAAGAGACTTGAGCCAGGACGCTTGGGTGGCGCTCTACCAGGAATCCATAGAAATCCCAGGGCAGGAGACAAAGATTTTAGGTGACGCGGCTAAACAAGCCGGTTGTCATGTCGCGATGGGCGTAAACGAGCGGAGCCGGGAGGCCGGGGCGACTCTGTACAACACGCTGCTCTTGCTCGGCAACGACGGCGGGGTTCTGGGGAAACGCCGCAAACTCTTGCCAACCTATGAAGAACGCTGTTGTTGGGGCTCGGGCGACCGCGCCGATCTGCGCGTTTGGCAGACATCGTTGGGGACCCTGGGCGGTCTGATCTGCGGCGAACACCATCATCCGCTGCTGCGCCACGCCCTGGCGTTGATGGGCGAGCAGGTTCACATCGCGGTGTGGCCGAAAGGAGCGCATCTCGACGCGACCGCGGATCTCTTGAGCCGCTCTCATGCGCTGGAAAGCCAAGTCTATGTGATCGAGGCCTGCGGTCTGCTCTCGCCGGATCAGGTGCCGGACGATTTTCCACTCAAACAACGCACGCTCTGGAACGTCAACGGTGGCAGCGGGATCATCGGTCCCGACGGCGCTTACCTGGCGGGCCCGGTGTACGACGAAGAGACGATCCTTTACGCAGAAATCGATCCGTCGGCGATCATCAAAGAGAAATGGAAAATCGACACCGTCGGACACTACAGCCGAACCGACGTGGTGCGCTTGGTGATGGCCGGGGAGAAGCCGTAGTTACTCAAAGGTAAACCCCCAGCTCTGCTGGGGGACTCCCAAAGTTTGACCTTTGCGGCAGTCGTTTTTCTCGCAGTTTCGACCTGGAACAAGAATTGACTCGTGGTACCAAGAGAGTTGATACGATCCCACCCTCGCCCTTTGGGAGAGGGAAGGGTGAGGGCCGTATTAGCCAGGAAAAATTCACCCTCACCTCAGTCCTCTCCCAGAGGGAGAGGAAGCGAAGGCGGAGAGCCGGTGGGCATTGCCGGCGTAGCCGGCCAGGCCGCTTTGAGCTGTTCACAATTCAAGCCTCCGGCTCTGCCGGAGGTACATGACTTTTGGCGGGCTCTCGCCGGCCTCTGCGTAGTTAAGGCGGCGCAACGAAGCGATGAGCCGCTGCCGCGTTTACCGTCCTTTGTCGCTGCTGTTTGTTTTGAATCTTGAATATCGGAAAAGGCGGTGGTTTTTTTGTATTTCTCGGAACTGCGATGGCTGTTTTTTAAGCGAATTCCTTTCTGGCACCCTCCTTGCTCAAAAACATCATAATTTCGCCGGTCTTAACATAGGTTCACATGGGAAGCGGGCGTGGGGCAACGGGTTCATGTTTCCTCGACCGGATTGGTTTGCAATCTCATCGTCTGCCGCGAGGAAAATGTGAAGCTCCACGCGCAAGCCATGAGCACTTTATTGGCCCCTCGATTATCAAGACCGTCTCGGTTGCAGATGCACGACTGTGAAAATGATCAGCTAAGGGGGTCAGCGTGAAACCTGCCGTCATCGGCGTTATCGCCGTCTTGCTTTTCGCCATACCCGCCGGTCTCGGCGCCGAGAAGATAACAATCCTTTACAGCAACGCCACTTTTACCGGCACCGGGTTGTTCGTCGCCAAGGACGCCGGTCTATGCAAACAAAAGGGCATCGACCTTGAGTTGGTTCTTGGCGGCGGTTCTGCGCCTACGGTCAGCGCGGTCGTCGGCGGGTATGTCCAGTTTGTCCAAACCTCTGCCGCTTCTCTCATCAATGCCGCGCTGCAAGGCGCTCCAGTGGTCCTCGTGGCCAAGGTGATGGGACCGGCGCCCTACAAGCTCATCGGCGGCATGCCGTTCAGACGGATCGCAGATCTCAAAGGCAAAAAGATCGGCGTCAACAGATTCGGCGGCGCGCCCGACTTCCTGCTTCGTTACGTGCTGGCGAAAAATGGGCTGGATGCCCAGAAGGATGTCACGATTCTCCAAACAGGCGATCCGACCGCGCGACTCCTATCTTTGTTTACCGGCGTGACCGATGCCACCTTGCTGCTCGTTCCGGAGGAGAAACTGGCTGTGGAAAAGGGCTATCCGGTGATCATTGATTTTGCCGCGCTGGGGCTGCCGTATGTCAATATCGTGTTGGCAACCAACCGGAAGTTTCTCGAAGATCATCCCGGCGTGGCTAAGGCCTTTCTCGGCTGCTATTGGGAAGCGGTCAAGGAAGCAAAGGCTAAACCGGAGGTTGCCAAGAAAGCCTTGGCCCATTGGACCCGGACGAACGATTCTGCGTTGCTGGATTATACCTACAAATTATGGCGGGCCGATTACGCCCCGCAATCTCCTCTGATCGAGAGTAAAGAGCTGGAGCTGTTGGTGGCCTCGGCGCCGAAGGGCGCGGGCAAGAGGGACGTGTCGCAGTTTCTTGACATGCGTTTTTTACCGTAACGAAACCATTTGCGTGGGAGGTTTCAGTGAAGCTACCTCAAGAAGCGTTTACAACCTGCGTGGATCTGAGAGATTGGCTTGACAAGGCAGAGCAACTGGGTGAGCTCAAAGTCGTGCGCGGAGCGACCTGGAATCTCGAAATGGGCGGCCTCGCCGAGATCGTCGCGCGCGAGGCGAAGACCACCGCGCCGGCTTTGATGTTCGATGATATTCCCGGCTTCCCCCGCGGTCATCGCGCGCTATTCGGCCACCTCAATTCGGTGCGCCGTCTCGCCCTGACCCTCGGCCTCGATCTGCAAACGACCGAGAAGCGCGCCTGCGCCCGCGCCTGCCGCGACAAGCTCAACGGCATGAAGCTGATTCCGCCGCGCAAAGTCGAGCGCGGCAAGGTTCAGGAGAACGTCGTCCAGGGCGATGAAATCGACCTTTTCAAGTTTCCCGTGCCGCGCCACCACGAGCAGGACGGCGGCCGTTTTATCGGCACCGCCCACTGCGTGATCACCCAAGACCCCGACGACGGCTGGGTCAACCTCGGCACCTATCGCTGCATGCTGATGGGCAAGGACAAGATCGGCCTGCACATGAGCCCCGGCCGCCATGGCCGCACCATGCGCGACAAATGTTTCGAGCGCGGTGAGCCGCTCAAGGTCGCCGTCGCCATCGGCACAGACCCGGCGCTGTTTCTCGCCAGCACGATGGCGGTGGCGAACCGGGTCTCCGAGTATGAATTCGCCGGCGGCTTGAAAGGGAGCGCCATCAAAGTC
>JACPFE010000200.1 GCA_016183145.1 Deltaproteobacteria bacterium
ATATCGGGACACCAAACAAGAAGCGTCTTTGACCGCTACAACATCGTGAGCGAAGATGACCTGAAACACGCGGCGCGCCGGACTTGGGAACATGCGCAAAGCCAAGAGAGGGCTTCAAACGTAGTCGCGCTAAGATCGGGCCAAGAATCCAGGTGATAAGTTACACTTTAGTTACAATTGGCTGAGAAATGGCACACACCAGTCTTAAACTCCTGAACGAAAAGGGCGCTAAGTTATTGATTGTGGTGCCCGGAGCCGGACTCGAACCGGCACGGACCCTTCCGGGTCCTCGGGATTTTAAGTCCCGTGTGTCTACCAATTCCACCATCCGGGCGCAAATAATTTCAATAACTTACAGCTTGTGCCGCGTCAAGCGCATTCTCTTGTATGGGCGTTAAACTTTTGAACGCCGCCTTAAGGTGCTCGTCCTTCATGTTGACGTAGGCGTTGCTCTGCTGAATCGAATGGTGGCCCGCCGCCGCCATGATTGCCTGTTGAGCTATGCCCTGCATAGCCCACTTCGTGATGCAAGTATGGCGGAGGTCGCGAAGGTCGTCTATCCCGGCCTTCTCTTTCGCCAACTCGAACGCCGTGCGAATGCTCGTCATCGGCCTACCCCGTTCCGAGTAACCACGCGGCTTGATATATTGGCGCCTTTCTTCTGCTCCATCTGTAGCTCGGCTAGGACCCGGCGCAACTCCGGCGATATTGGAACAGTCCGGTTCTTTTTCTCTTTCACGTAGCCCGCCGGAAGCCGAATGATCCCCGCCTTTTCGTCAATCATGTTCCACGGCAGTCTCAAGACTTCGGTTGCTCTCATGGCCGTGTCGTACAAGGCAAGCAAAACCCGTTGCGTTGGACGCGGCATATTATCCAGGAGCGACTTGTATTCCTGCTCAGACGCCACCCGATCGCGTTTCCGGTCCTTCTCGGTTTTCAAGTTGACGCTCGGTGCCGCGCTGCCCTCTATTACGCCGCGATCTTTTATTTGTTTAAAACCTTCGCGAAGTGCGACGCGTGCGAAGTCTGAAATCCGCAACGAAAATTTGTTCCCCTGCTCGCGCAATTCCTTCTTGTCCGCTTTCGTCACTCGTAGAACGAGCTGCTCTCGATATCCTGTGCGCATTTTTTCCGCTCCTTTGATTTTGTGTTGCATTGCAATTTGATTGATTATATCCTGGCTTCATGCAGTTCAGGCGCGACGGAACAAGCCGTGAATTTCAGGGGGTTACGGACGTTCGAAGTGGATACGTTAACGTCCAAAGCCTGACCGGCGTGCCCTTATCGCGACTTGAAAACGAGACTGAGGCTTTTGGGTGTTACAATTTTTACGCTCGTCCTTGGATGCCTGTTGCAGATTGGAACGACATAATCCAGGAATACTTCCCAGGCTGCGATGGGTTCTCGATGAAGGAACTGGCGAAGGGAACGCCTTATAGCGATTGGCGCAGCATGAAGCGGGCTATCACGCTGTCCGGGTCGTTAGTTCACTTCATTCAAGACGGCCCGGTTTGGGCGACGGCACAAAACTCGTTTGACGTGGGCATTGCGCGTGTTATAGAAGCGCGGCAGGAAACAGAACAAGAAACCTATTTCAAAGCTACCCTGTGCGGTTCTAGTCCTATACGGTGAGACGATGAATACTAATGGCAGACGCAAGATTAAATTTCTAAGTCGCAAGGAAGGGCGCAAGCTCCTCGACAAACAGGCTCGCCGCTATCTGCGAATGAGCGGGGAGGAGTTCGTCCGCAAGTGGAAAGCAAAAGAATTCGACGATCCCGACCGACCTGAAGTCATGCAGGTCGCTTTTCTGCTACCCTTTGGCGGGTAAAACACCTCACCAAGCCGTTCGCAATTGCCTTGATCCGCTCAACCTGGCGGTATCATGCGTGACCCGCGACGTTCTAGTCGTCAGCGGGTCGGACATAAACAAAGTCGAATCTCTCGCCCTCAACAGAGGGAGTCCTTCAAGATTGAAAAACAAACGGCTGTACATGACGGTTAAAATGCAGTACCGAGTCACGAAGGCCGAAGGCGTAAAAGGTCCGTGGAAGGTATCGACGGCAGCTTACTTCTATGCGTTGCACGATGCCGAGCAGCGTGAGCTTATAGCTTTTCACTGGCACCCGGAAACAGAGGGGCAGAAAGACCCGCATCTGCATTTTTACGGTGCGTCGAACGTCGCGGCTTTCCTGGAAAAGGTCCATCTACCAACAGGCCGTATTTCGCTGGAGCAGTTTTTGAGGTTCTTAATTGTGGAACTCAAAGTGAAGCCGTTAAGGAACGATTGGGAGCCTGTACTCCGAAGGACAGAAGGCCCTTACGTGCAGCATCGAAGCTGGCATTGATAACTTCCCCGTATAACCTGTGTTGACACTTTGGCCACGTTTCGAGCATGTCTCGTGCGCTTGCTGCATTTAGCGCCGCTTCCAGCAAGAATCGAAAAGGCAAACAAAAACGGGAACCTATCGCTAAGTTCCCGTCTCTGCTGAAATTCCCGAAAAATCGTTTACCCGGATTTTAAGTCCCGTGTGTCTACCAATTCCACCATCCGGGCAGGTCCACGTAAGAACGTGAATGGTGAGGCCTTTACCCATGACTCCTTTCCGTGAGCGTAGCTTACACGGGTTGAGGCGGAATTTAAAGAAACAACGGCGCCAACACCAGCGTGATCGTGCTCAGAAGCTTGATCAATACATGGAGGCTCGGACCGGCCGTATCCTTAAATGGATCTCCAACCGTATCTCCGACCACGGCTGCTTTGTGCGTTTCGGATCCCTTGCCGCCGTATTGTCCCATCTCGATGAACTTCTTGGCGTTGTCCCACGCCCCGCCGCTATTGTTTAGAAAAGTCGCCATCAATATTCCAGCGATGGTCCCGACCATCAAAAAAGCCGCGACGACCTCTACGCCCATGCCGAAAAAAAAGCGGAAGATAACGCCAACGGCCACAGGCATAAAGATCGCAATCATACCAGGGAGCACCATCTCCTTCAGTGCACCGACGGTGACGATGTCCACGCAGCGACCGTAGTCGGGCTTTGCGGTTCCTTTTAAGATGTTGGGATTCTCTTTGAACTGCCTTCTGACCTCATTGATCACGTAGTAGGCCGCCTTCCCGACCGCGCGAATCGCCAGAGCGGAAAAGAGAAAAACCAACATGGCGCCCAAAAGCCCGCCGACAAAAACCTCCGGCTTGGCGATATTGACCGACTCTAGCTTGCTGCCATAGTGTGCGACCTCATCGAGATAGGCGGAGAATAGGAGAAAGGCGGCGAGGGCCGCTGATCCGATGGCGTATCCTTTGGTCAGCGCTTTTGTGGTATTGCCCACCGCGTCGAGCCGGTCGGTCTTGCGCCGCACCTCTTCGGGCTGTCCGCTCATCTCGATGATCCCGCCGGCGTTGTCCGTTATCGGACCGAAGGTATCCATGGCGAGGATGTAGGCCGCCGTGCCGAGCATGCCCATCGTCGCGACGGCGGTGCCAAACAAACCTGCATGCGGCACGCCGCTCAGGTTGCCCAGATAATACGATGCCATGATCGCGACGGAGATCACGACCACCGGAATGGCCGTGCATTCCAATCCGACGGCCATGCCTGCAATGATATTGGTCGCTGGGCCGGTCTGGGATGCCTCGGCGATCGACTTCACCGGACGATATTTGTATTCCGTATAGTACTGCGTGATGTAAACGAAGGCTTGCGCCATGGCGATACCGATGACGCCGCAGAGAAAAAAGTAGAACCAGGCGGATTCGGCCCCTGGGTGCGCCGCCGGATCGACGGCAAGCATCCACCGCGCGGCGAAGAAGAAACCAACGATAGCAAGGGCGCTGGTAACGTAATAACCGCGATTAAGCGCCGCCATCGGATCTTCATTTTCGTCGCATTTCACAATCATGATGCCGACGATGGAGGCGATCAGACCGAAAGCCCGAGCCACGAGCGGAAAAAGAATCCCTTTCAACCCGAAGAAAGGATATAAGCCGACTCCGAGGATCATGGCGCCGATATTTTCCGCCGCGGTGGATTCGAAAAGATCCGCACCACGACCGGCACAATCCCCGACATTATCGCCGACCAGATCGGCAATAACCGCTGGGTTACGCGGATCGTCTTCTGGAATCCCGGCTTCAACTTTACCGACTAGATCCGCGCCGACATCGGCGGCTTTGGTATAGATGCCGCCGCCGAGCTGGGCGAAGAGCGCGACAAACGATGCGCCGAATCCATAACCGACGATCGTGAACGGAATTTTTTGCGGATCGTGACCCAAAAAATTGAGTAGCGCATATAGGCCACCAACTCCCAACAGGCTCATCGCCACGACAAACAGACCTGAAACCGCCCCTCCCCGCAACGCGATACGCAGCCCCTCGTTAAGGCTGGATCGAACCGCCGACGCCGTTCTAATGTTGGCCCGGATAGAAACCCACATACCGATGTAACCCGCGATCACCGAGCACAGAGCGCCTAAGACGAAAGCTAGCGTGGTCCAAAAAGCCATCTGCACCGGAGGGACGGGATCGGCCGGGCTCGGCGTTCTGACAAACGCGTAAAGGACGAATATCAAGACCGCCAGCACCGCGGCGAGCGAGACTATCGTGCGATTCTGGCGCGAAAGGAACGCCTCGGCGCCCTCCTTTATCGCATTCGATATTTCTTGCATCTTATCGGTCCCGGCATCGCGCTGGACCACGTAACGAGCAAGATACAGGGCAAACAGCAAAGAAAAACAACTAATTGCGATGACAAGTAGGATCATGACGTTGAATCATCCCTTCCTGAATAAATTGAATATCATTTCGTCTTGCGCCAGACATAGGCCACTCCGATACTCAGGACATAGAGCGCGAGCATCGGCAGCGCCAAAAGAGATTGATTGATAATGTCCGGCGTCGGAGTCAGCATCGCCGCAATGATAAAAATAACGACGATGGCGTAGCGAAAGGATCTGAGCATGAAGCGGTAGTCCCAGATCCCCAACCGCACAAGGAAAAACGTAAAGACCGGCAACTCAAAGGTCGCTCCGAACGCCAAGACCAGGCGAAAAAAAAAAGTGAAATACTCGCCTATCCGAATCGCCGGCATAACCCCCATGGTGTCGTATTGCTCGATGAAGTATCGAAACGCGACCGGTAGCACGATTCGATAACAAAAATACCCGCCGCCAAGAAAAAAAACCGTCGCGCACAGGACGAACGGGAGAACCAGCTTTTTTTCGCGGCCCGACAGACCCGGCGCGACAAAACGCCAGATCTGATAAAAGATAAACGGGCAGGAAAACAGCAACCCGGCCGCTAAGGCAACTTTGATTTCAGTGAAAAAAGCTTCCGTGATCCCCGTCCCGATCAGACTCTGACCGGGACGCAAAGTCTGCCGCAGCGGCGCGACCATGAAAGCGAAAATCAATTCCGAAAAGAAATAACAAATCGTGGACGCGATAACTAGGGCGCACAGAGATTTCAGCAAGCACCAGCGGAGATCCTCAAGATGCTCGGTAAAACTCATGTATGATTCTGTCGCCACGGAGTCGCACCCACGAAACCAAGTTGCAAAAAAGGGGAAGGATTGAGGTCCTTCCCCTTTTTAGGTTGCCAAACCACGCTAAGGCAAATCGAACCCTACTTCGTTTTTCCCTCCTCTTTCTTTTCGGGCGCCTTCTCGGCTCCTGCAGGAGCGGCTTTCTCGCCCGCTTTCATTTCACCACCCGCGGGAGCCGCCGCCTCTGGAGCTGGAGCTGGCGCTGGAGCTGCCGGCGGTGGCGGCGGTGGTGGAGCTGGCTCCTCCTTCTTACCGCAACCTGCGAACGTCAAAGTTAAAGCGAAGAGGGTTGTTCCCGACAATAAAATTATTTTCTTTCCCATCCTGAGTTCACCTCCTTTCCCGTCACACTTCTATAGAAGTTCGTTGTTAATTTTTATTGCACAAGTCTGACCGACTTTCAAGGGGAATTTCACCAACAAGAACCAAATACGAAGCTCAACAAATCTGATCGACTGCGCGGCTGAAATATTACCCTGAAAAAATCCCGTTAGCTTTCCATCACGGCGCAGCGATAAAGAACTTATGATCATAGCCGGGACAGCAGAAATTTTATAAGCGAGAGAAATCTAACAGAAAATTTTTTTTCCGGGATTGTTTCTACGACTGTGTGGCGAAACAAACTCACACGAATTGTGAATAAGCTGTTGATAACTGATTTTCGATGCGAACCTCAAGGCGAGAAATAGCGCCGCCGAGCGGAATGCTCAATTGCGCGGCAAACAATCATTCGCAATAATCGCTAGTTACTGTTTGCCCCGCTTTTTCAAGCACCGTGAAAAACGGAACCGGTCCGTCCCTGTCGAGCGCGAGATCAGCCCCCATAGAGGGGTCCCACACCGGTTCGGAACACCGCATGTAACATCGAATAAACGATCCGAGGAAAAATCTTCGCCGTCCCACTCGGTCAAATGGAACCAAGAAATTCCGCGCCAAGGAGATCTGTCCTATTCTTTGGGTTAGCTACGGGCGAAAGTCTTCATGCGCCCTAAAACTATCTGACCGGGTAAGCCTCCGAGGGCCGATCTCGCCGCTTGCGTTGACTGTCCGGCCGACAGATGGTATGAAAAAAGCTCGTTCGAGGAGGAATCCATTGGCGGTCCATCCATCAGTCATCAAAAGACACCGGCAGAGCTTGAAACATCGGGCGCGAAACGTAGAGGTCAAGTCCAAGCTTCGCACCTTGATCAAAAAAGCTCGCCAGGCGATCGACGCGAAAAATAACCAGGGCGCCTCCGCTCAGCTTCGCGCGGTCGATAAGGCTCTCGGGAAAGCGGTGCGCAAAGGCATCATCAAGCGCAATACCGCTTCGCGCTGGCTCTCGCGTCTGGCGCGCTCCAACGCGAGCATTGGCGCCACCGCCTGAAACCGGCTCTGTTTTCCCTGGCGGCCGGGCCTCGATACCAAAAAAACTCAAGACCCACTTCGATCTCAGAACATTTCCATCAGCCGTTGATGGAGTTCCCGCGCAAAACGCTCCATCAGTTGATCCCGAGATTCTCGGTTTTGTCCTTCGGTAAGCTGAACGTCCGTCATGCGCCGCACATCGGAGGTGTTCAGCGTCCCGCTTCTGAATTCCGAAGACGTGGTAACGACCGCGGCCCGCGAGCCCGCGTACAGATCGGTCAAGCGAATGCCCGGCCCGCGCCAGAGAATTTCGTTGGGCTCGCGACGGCGCAAAGTTACATCCACGGTCAAAACGGACTCATACTGAAGCACTTCGTCTCTTCGATTCACTGAAGCGACGGAATTGTCCAGGGACCGAATCACCCCGGTTAGAATGACATCCCCCTGCTCGGCCTGATCAACCAGCCGCAATTGTTGTCTGCGGTAAATCTCGCTGCGCAGGCCCGATGCCAACTCTTTTTCGAGTCCCACGTCCCGAGTTCGGTTGATGAACGGTTCGACGTAAATCGTGCGGACATCTTTGGGCAGGAAAGAGCTTTCTCCGGCAAACTGATAACCGCAACCGGCAGCGATCAGCGGGACGATCCCTCCAAGCAAACAGCCAAGACGACGCAAAACAATGTTAAAACGCTGCTTCACGCTTCTATCCCTCCACGACGATATTCAACAAACGGCGCGGCACATAAACCACCCGTTGAACCCTTTTCCCGTCCAAAAATCCGGCGACTCTCGAATCCGCCAATGCTTCGCTTTGAATGCGCTCCTGGGTGACATCGGCCGGCACGGTAATTTTACCCCGCACCTTACCATTGATTTGGACCACGATCAGTAAGGTTTCCTCTTCAAGGGCTTCCGGGGAATGTTTAGGCCAGCCAACAGCGTCCAGAGTCGTCTTATGATCGAGCGACTCCCACAACTCGCTGGCTATGTGAGGCGCGAAGGGGTAGAGCAAGATCACAATGCTTTCCACCCCTGACTTGATGACCGGCGCCGCCATGTCAAGCCTGGACTCATCTTGGGCGGCGGCACTCAGCGCGTTGAAAAGCTCCATGATGGCCGCAATCGCCGTGTTGAAGTGAAATCTGTCCTCGATGTCTTCCGTAACCTTTTTGATGGTCCGATGGATCAGGCGGTGCAAATTCCTAAGATCGCCCGAAAGTTCATTGGGCGAAAGAGCCGATGGCGCCGCGATCAAAGCGTACCGATGCTGGAAAATAAAACGCCACAAACGAGTAAGAAACCGGTAAGCTCCTTCCACCCCCTGGTCGCTCCATTCAAGATCCTTTTCCGGGGGACCGGCGAAAAGCTCAAACAACCTTCCGGTATCGGCGCCGTATTTCTCGCGAATCATGTCGTCGGAGACCACGTTGCCCTTCGACTTTGACATCTTGGCGCCGTCCTTGACGACCATGCCCTGGGAGAGCAGCGCGTTAAAGGGCTCGTCCACGTTCACGAGGCCGAGATCCCGCAGCACTTTGGTGTAAAACCTTGCGTAGAGGAGGTGAAGCACGGCGTGCTCGATACCGCCGATGTATTGATCCACCGGCATCCAGTATGCTGCCGCGCCCGGCTCGACCATCCCCCCATCGTATTGGGGTGAGCAGTAGCGGAGGAAGTACCAAGAGGATTCGACGAAAGTGTCCATCGTGTCGGTCTCGCGCCGCGCCTGGCCACCGCAACGCGTGCAGGCCGCGCTGGCGAACGCCGGATGGCTGACCAGAGGCGAGCCACCTTTGCCGCTGATCTGGACGTCGCGCGGCAACACCACTGGGAGATTTTCTTCCTTTTCTGGCACCATGCCGCAGGCGTCGCAATAGAGCACGGGGATCGGCGCCCCCCAATAACGCTGGCGGCTGATCCCCCAGTCGCGCAGACGATAGTTGATCTTCGCCTCTCCCAAGCCGCGCTCCACGAGCCAGGCGGTCGCCCGCCGCTTGGCGTCGGCCACCGTGAGTCCGTCGAGGAAGCCGGAATTGATCTTGATGCCGTCGCCGGTGTATGCCTCGCCGCTCCAGTTCGCCGGCCGCTTGACGGTCTCGATGATGTCGAGCCCATGTGTCTTGGCGAAATCCCAGTCACGCTGGTCTTCCCCAGGTACGGCCATGATCGCGCCGGTGCCGTAGATCATGAGGACGTAGTCGGCGATAAACAGCGGAATCTCCACCCCGTTAAAGGGATTGATTGCGCGCGCAGAAAGCCTCAGGCCATGCTTCGGGCGGTCTTCGGCCACACGTTCCTGCTCCGATTGCTTGAGCACTTCAGCGCGGAAGCGTTCCACTGCGTCCCGTTCGCCAGGCGCGGTCACCAGTTGGTCTACCAGCGGATGCTCAGGCGCGAGCACGGCATAGGTCATGCCGAATACGGTGTCGGGCCTTGTGGTGAACACGCGGAACTTCAGCTCCGACCGGCCCACCACAGGCAGATCGAACTCTGCACCCTCGCTGCGGCCGATCCAGTTTTTCTGCATCGTGATTACGCGTTCAGGCCAGCCGGTTAGGCGGTCGCACCAATCGAGCAGCTCATCTGCGTAGGCGGTAATCTTAAAGTACCAACCGTCAATGTCACGCTTGGTGACCTCGGATTCACACCTCCAACAACGGCCGCCCTCGACCTGCTCGTTAGCCAAAACCGTCTGGCACGACGGGCACCAGTTCACGCTGGAGCGCTTGCGGTATGCGATGCCTCGCTCGAGCATCCGGATGAAAACCAGCTGCTCCCACCGATAGTACTCCGCGTCGCAGGTGGCGATTTCCCGGTCCCAGTCGTAAGAGATGCCCATTTTTTTCAGCTGATCCCGCATGTAAGCGACATTCTCCATCGTCCACTTTGCGGGGTGAATCCCACGTTCGATGGCCGCGTTCTCCGCCGGAAGCCCGAAGGCATCCCACCCCATCGGGTGGAGCACGTTGTAGCCCCGCATCCTTTTAAATCGGGCGATCACGTCGCCGATCGCATAAACGCGCACATGTCCCATGTGAATGCGGCCGGAGGGATAGGGAAACATCTCCAGCACGTAGTACTTCGGCTTCCCGCCATCTTCGGTCGCCTGGTAGGTCTTATTCTCTTCCCAGAAGCGCTGCCACTTCTGTTCTATGGCTTTAGGTCGATACCGTTCTTCCATGATTTGACGATCACTGAGTTTTCACTGCGCTTTCGTGCGCGATCTGATCCAATACGCCGTTGATAAACGCCGCCGAATCATCCGTGCCGAAACGTTTGGCGATCTCGATGGCTTCGTTCAGGCTGACGTTGAGCGGAATGTCGGGGCAATAAACCAGCTCGTAGGTGGCCAGGCGCAAAATCAACAAATCGACCTTGGCCAGGCGTGCGAGCTTCCAATTCTCAGTCGATTGTTCGATGCGGCGGTCGATCTCCGAACGCTGGCTGACCACGCCGGAAACCAGACGGCGGGCGAATTCCTTGGCTTTGGCCGTGCCTTCGAAGTGGTTAAGAAACGAATCGACGGCGCCGTCGGAAATATCGCCGGTCATCTCGAATTGATACAGGGCTTGGAGCGCGAGTTCCCTTCCTTTGCGCCGCGTGCCTCGGACCGAGCCCACGGCGGTTATGGGTTCTTGATTCTCTGTCAAGGATGGCTCCGAACCGTCTGAGTTTGAAAACCTGATTTATCGCGCCTGCGGGATTTGCCGAACGACGCTCACCATCTCGATGGCCGTCAGCGCGGCTTCGTAACCTTTATTAGCATCCTTATAACCGCAACGCTCCATGGCCTGCTGCCGGTTGTCCGTCGTCAACACCCCGAAGCTGATAGGCACCTGATACTTTCCGATCGCCGCTCCGAGCCCCCGGGTCACCGCGTCGGAAACATACTCGAAATGCGGTGTATCGCCGCGGATCACCGCCCCCAGGCAGACCAGCGCGTCGTATTTGCCGCTGGCCGCCAATTTCTCGGCGACCAATGGAATCTCAAAGGCGCCGGGGACCCGGACGATGGTAATTTTTTCCTCTTCGCCGCCATGGCTCCGCAGCCCGTCCAGCGCGCCGTCGAGCAGCTTATCCGTAATATCTTTGTTGAAACGGCTGACGATGATGCCGATGCTCAAGCCGTGGGCGTCGAGGTTGCCTTCAATGGTTCTGCCCATGAAAAATTTCGCGCCGCGCCAGTCTACGACTCAACCGAATTGCCCTCGAGATTTGACAAAAGATGGCCAAGCTTGCTCTGTTTGGTGCGCAGATAGTGGATGTTGGTTTCCCGCGGCAGCACTTCCAGGGGCACGCGCTCCACGACTTTCAAGCCGTAGCCTTCCAGGCCGGTGATCTTGCGCGGGTTGTTGGTCAGCAAACGGATTTCTTGCACCTTGAGGTCGCGCAAAATCTGCGCGCCAATGCCGTAATCGCGGAGATCCTCCTTGAAGCCCAACTCGAGGTTCGCCTCCACGGTATCCCGGCCCTGGTCTTGAAGCGCGTAGGCTCTGATCTTGTTGGTCAGCCCGATGCCTCTGCCTTCTTGATGCATATACATCAGAACCCCTTTGCCCAGCTGGTCGATCAGCCGCAAAGACTGGCGGATCTGGTCGCCGCAATCGCAGCGTTCCGACCAGAACACGTCCCCGGTGAGACATTCGGAATGGAGCCGGACCAGAACGGGCTCCGCCCCGCCGACGTCTCCTTTCACCAGCGCCATGTGCTCGGAACCGTCGACTTCAATCCGGTAGACAATCGCTTTGTACACCCCGCCATGAATGGTCGGAAACACCTCTTCGGCGACCCGCTTTACCAGGCTTTCATTGCGCAAGCGGTAGGCGATCAAGCTCGCCACGGAGAGAATCTTGAGGCTCTGGCGCGCCGCCAGCTGTTCCAGGGAAGGCAGCAGCGCGACCGATCCGTCGTCTTCGAGGATCTGACAGATGACGCCGGCGGGTTTTAAACCTGCCAAGCGCGCCAGTTCCACCGATGCATCGGTCCGGCCAGAGCGGGCCAATACCCCGCCGCTACGCGCCTGAAGGGGCTGGACGTGGCCGGGAATGACCAGGTCTTCATGCTTGGTCTGATCAGCGATAGCAGCTTGAATCGTGTGCGCCCGCCCCCGGGCGGAGACACCATGCACGCCTTCCAGATTCACCGAGAATGACGCGCCGCAATGCAGCCCGGCCAAAGCGCTATTTTCTGCCGAGACCATGGGGATACCAAGCTCCCGGATTCTTTCCTCTGTAAGGGTCACATAGATAAGGCCTCGACCATGGTGGAGCATATGATTGATGCTCTCGGCGGTCACCTTTTCCGCGGCGAGGCAAAAAAAGCCATCGCTCTCCGGCGCATCTTCATTGACGAGGATCACCATGCGGCCGGAGCGGATCTCTTCAAGACCTTCTTCGATGGTGGAAATAGGCATCGCGGGGTTCCTAAGATTTTGGACGTTCGGGCTTCTGTGTGGCTAGCCTGGCCAACGCTATATCAGTCCCAGGACTCGGAAATTGCACCGCGGAGGCGCTGAGGTCGCGGAGAAGGGGGAGTAGAAAGCAACCTCTGTGAACTCTGCGTCTCTGTGGTGAATAGTCTTTCACAGTAATCCCGAAAGACCCAATATTTTCGGCGGCAGACCACTACGCGCGTGTTTTCATTAAGTTACCGACGTATTTTCCGATTAGATCGGTTTCGATGTTGACTTTATCACCAACCCTGCGACCGCGCAAATTAGTGTGTTGCAAAGTAAACGGTATAATCGCCACGGAAAATTGCCGCGAGCCGCATTCGTTCACGGTAAGACTGATGCCGTCGACGGCCACAGATCCCTTGGATACCAGAAAGGCGCCGAGGCGGCGCGGCAGGAGGAACTTGAAGAAAGTAAACTCGCCTTTTTTCTCGATGGCTGCCACAGTCGCCACGCCGTCCACGTGACCGGTTACTAAATGGCCGCCGAGCCGGTCACTCAAGCGCATCGGCCTTTCGAGGTTTACCAGGCTGCCGGCGCGAAGTTCCTTAAGACTCGTGCGCTTGAGCGTCTCCGGCGACATATCCACGGTGAATTCGCCCCGGCCCTTTTTGACGACGGTCAAACAGGCCCCATTGACGGCGATGCTCGCGCCCAGTTCCATGGCGCGCACCGCAAGGCGCGTCTCCACCGTCAATGCCGCCGCGCGCTCGATCAATCGTAGCGAAACAATCTTACCAACGTCTTCGATTAAACCGGTGAACATGATCGTCAAATCGCTATCCGTGCTGCAACCAGCCGCGGCGGTAAAACTAAACAATCTTCGCCTCGAAGGCGAGAGGTTTCATTTCTCGCCGGCTCGAACCCGACAACAAACGTTCCCTCTCCACCACGTCTTCGTGGGGGAGAGGGCTAGGGTGAGGGGGCAACGCATGCGAACCCTCACCCCTGCCCTCTCCCGCAAAGCGGGCGAGGGTGATCTCGCTTGTTTCCCTTGGAGACATCGCGCAACATACTTCGCTTGAAGGCGAGGGATTTTCACCATCCCCGAGAGAGACATTAAAGATACCCGGTAACCAACAGGTCTTCCCCGGATTTACGGAAAGCCAGGCGCCGGATGCGAAGCAAGCGGTCAACCCGGCGAATCCCCAGGCTATCGATCATCACCCGGCCATCGCCGCCCAAAATTTTCGGCGCATAAAAAAATATCACTTTGTCCACGATCTTGGCGCGGAGCGCCGAAGCCGCCACGGTCGCGCCGCCTTCGATCAAGACGCTGAGCATCCTTGAATCGGCGAGCCCTCTAAGCAACGCCATCCAGGAGATCTCACCGCCGCAGAGCGGAAATCTCCAAACCTGGGCTCCTCGTGATTCCAGAGCGCGCGCCTTCGCCGCCGGCGCTCTTGTGCTGGTAACCACAATGGTTTTTCCCGGATCGCGCTGGTGAAACAACCGGGCCGACGGCCGAATGCGCAGACGGCCATCGACAACGATGCGCCAGGGATTGCGACCGCCCCGGATGCGGCAAGTCAGTTGTGGATCGTCGGCAATTGCCGTTCCCGATCCCACCAGCACGCCGTCCACATGATTGCGCATGCGATGAACCATGGCGCGCGAGTCGGCGCCGCTGATCCAACGCGCATCGCCGCTGGCCGTGGCGATCTTCCCGTCCAATGAGGCGGCAAGCTTCAACGTGACAAACGGCAGACGCCGGGTAATGAATTTGACGAAGGCTTCATTGAGCGTGCGGCACTCCTCCCCGAGAAGGCCGGATCGCACGCGAATGCCGGCTCGCCGCAAACGCGCGAATCCTCGCCCGGCGACCCGGGGATTGGGATCTTTCATCCCGGCAACCACTTCTTTGATTCCGGCGCGGATCAAAGCATCCGTGCAGGGCGGCGTTCTTCCCTGGTGGCTGCAAGGTTCGAGGTTTATATACAAGGTCGCTCCACGCGCCTTGGCGCCCGCGCGTTTGAGCGCGACGATCTCGGCATGGTCGGCTCCGGCAAACGGATGATAGCCGGTAGCGACGATGCGCTTTCCACGCACAAGTACGGCGCCGACCATGGGATTGGGGCTGGTTCTCCCCGCGGCTTTCAAAGCCAGACGACACGCCATTCGTAAAAAGCGTTTATCGGAATCGCTCCAGCGGGGGCGGGGCAAGACGCTATTCCCCCCGGCGCCTGACGGCCGGCGTTCTTAACGCGGCGGCGCCTTTACGCTCACTGATCAGCTCTTCCAACTCGACCATGAACTCGTTGATGTCTTTGAAGGAACGATAGACGGAGGCGAAACGCACGTAGGCCACCGGATCAGTATCATGAAGCTCGCGCATCACGGTCTCTCCGATCACGGAGCTTGGGATTTCTTTTTCGCCGCGCTCTTGAAGATTGCGCTCGACGCGGTCGGCGATCGCTTCGATAGTATTGATGCTGACAGGCCGCTTTTCGCAAGCGCGCTTGAGACCGTTGATGATCTTGACCCGGTCGTACCCCTCGCGCCGGCCGTCCTTTTTGACCACCAGGGGCATCATCTCTTCGACCCGCTCGTATGTCGTGAAGCGGCGGCTGCACTTGGAACACTCCCGGCGGCGCCGGATCATGGCGCTGTCTTTGCTCAAGCGCGAGTCGATGACCCGGTTATCCGTGTCATGGCAGTAGGGGCATTTCATGCTACAAATCGAGGATGGAGGATAGATGATGGAAGATCGAAAGTCTTAATCCGCCATCCTCAATCCTCCATCCTCTATCCTCGACTAGGTTCGAGCCAGCCGGTGCGGATACACCGGAAACTGCTTGCATAGCGCGCCGACCTCCTCGGCAATACCCCGCAGGGCAACGTCGTCGCCCACATGATTGAGAGCGACTGCTTGCATAGCCCGCCGACCTCCTCGGCAATACCCCGCAGGGCAACGTCGTCGCCCACATGATTGAGAGCGCGCGCGATCAGATCGCCGATCGCCGCCATTTCCTTTTCTTTCATGCCCCTGCTGGTAACGGCAGGCGTGCCGATGCGGATGCCGCTGGTGACGAACGGCGAGCGCGTGTCGAAAGGCACCGCGTTCTTGTTCACGGTGATGCGGGCCTTATCGAGGGTCTCTTGCGCAACCTTGCCCGTCAATTCCGATTGGCGCAAATCGACCAGCATCAAATGATTATCGGTGCCGCTGGAAGTCAGGCGAAACCCTTGAGCCATCAACGTCTGCGCGAGGGTCTGGGCATTCTTCACGATCTGCTGCTGATAAAGTTTAAAGTCCGGGCTCAGAGCTTCTTTGAGGGCGACCGCTTTGGCGGCGATGACGTGCATGAGCGGTCCACCCTGCAGCCCCGGAAAGACCTTGCTGTCGATGGTCTTGGCATGCTCGGCGCGGCACAGAATCATGCCGCCGCGCGGCCCGCGCAAGGTTTTATGGGTGGTCGTGGTGACAAAATCGGCGTAAGGCACCGGGCTCGGATGGAGTCCCGCGGCGACCAGCCCGGCGATATGGGCCATGTCTACCATTAGGTAAGCGCCGATCTCATCCGCGATCTTGCGAAAACGCGCATAATCGATGACGCGCGGATAGGCGCTGGCGCCGGCGATAATCAGACGCGGGCGATGCTCTGTGGCGAGTCTTTCGACCTCGTCGTAATCGAGAGTTTCGCTCTTCTCAGAAACGCCGTAAGGAATCACCCGGTACAAGAGGCCGGAAAAGTTCACGGGACTGCCCATAGAGAGATGGCCGCCGTGGGCGAGGTTCATGCCGAGATAGGAATCTCCCGGCTTCAGCACGGAAAGATACACCGTCATGTTCGCCTGGGTGCCGGAATGGGGTTGCACGTTGGCGTGATCGGCGCCGAACAATTCCTTGGCGCGGCCGATTGCCAAGGACTCCACTACGTCGACGAACTCGCAACCGCCGTAATAGCGCTTTCCAGGGTAGCCTTCGGCGTACTTGTTGGTCATCACGCAGCCCTGGGCTTCCAGCACCGCCTCGCTCACGACATTTTCCGAGGCGATGAGCTCGAGATTACGCTCGAGCCGCTGAGTTTCCTTTTCAATCGCCGCAAAGACCTCCGCATCCGTTTGTTGCAAAAAAGACATGGGTTTCCTTCGCTTGTTTATTTCTTTTCCTGACCGTGGAGCCCCCCAGGCAAGCCCGGGACCCCACTTCCAAGGTCCTTCGACTCGCTTCGCTCGCTCAGGACGACCCCTCGATTGTCAGGCGCAATCCCGAGCGAGCGCTCCCGGACCATGGCGGGAGCCCGAGTCGAGGGGTCGATTTGAATCCCCAGGTCGCGCTCGACTTGGCAGATCTTATCGACGCGCCGCTGGTGGCGGCCGCCGGCGAACGGTGTCGCCAACCAAATCTCTAAAATTTGTTTCGCCAAGAACTGCTCAGTTTTCGCCCCGCTAAGCACAAGAATGTTGGCATTGTTATGTTCGCGGCTCGAACGGGCGGCGTCCAGATCCTGAACCAGCGCGGCGCGCACGGCGGGAAATTTATTAGCCAAAATCGACATGCCGATGCCGCTGGTGCAAACCAGCACGCCCCGCTCGGCTTCCCCCGACGAAACCCGCAACGAAACCTCGCGACCGAAATCCGGGTAGTCCACCGACGCCTTGCCCTGAGTGCCGAAATCTTGAACTTCGACTCCCATGGCGCGCAGCACTCCGACCAGATAATCTTTAAGCTCCACACCGCCGTGGTCGCTGCCGATGGCGATCATAAAGTCCTCGCGCCGGTCAAGCTCTCAGCGCCGAAGCGTTCCCCGCGAGCGATAAAGAAAATCGCAGAAGGGTGGGTGTCCGACCCACAACTCCTGCGATTTCCGGTTGAAGTTTCCGTGATCCTTGCGGGCGATCACCGAGCCCTACGCTGGGTTCATCGCGCCTGCCGCGATTTCAGCGGTGACTCTCGATATAGGTGATGACATCCTGAACGGTTTTAATTTTTTCCGCATCCTCGTCGGAAATCTCCATTTCGTACTCTTCTTCTAGAGCCATCACCAATTCCACGATGTCGAGAGAATCCGCCCCCAAATCTTCGATAAAGGATGCTTCGGGAGTCACTTCTTCATCGCTCACCCCTAGTTGTTCGCACACAATTTCTTTGACCCTGGCCTGCACGGATGATGCCATCGTATCTCACCTCCTCAGTTCGATTTCCCTACATGTATTGTCCGCCGTTAACACTCACAACCTGTCCGGTAATATACCCGGCCCCCGCCCCCGCGAGAAACGCCACCAGCTCAGCGACCTCATCGCCGGCGCCGAAACGGCCGAGCGGTATCGATCGGCGATATTCCTCCTGAACCTTCGCCGGCAACCTGGCCGTCATGTCGGTTTCAATGAATCCGGGAGCTACAGCATTTACGGTGATCGTCCGGGTGGCCAGCTCTTTGGCCATGGCCTTGGTAAAGCCGATGACGCCCGCCTTCGTGGCGGCGTATAGCGATTGACCGGCATTCCCCGCCTGTCCCACCACCGACGTCATATTGATGATCCGCCCGTAGCGCTGGCGAACCATGAACCGGGACACCGCCTTGGTGCACAGTATCGTGCCCTTGAGGTTGGTTCCAACGACTTGCTCCCAATCTTCCGGCTTCATGCGCAGCAACAGAGTATCCGCGGTGATCCCGGCATTGTTGACCAGAATATCAATTTTATTATGCCGGTCAACGATTTTTTTCACCGCTTCTTCGACCTGCTGCTCGTCGGCAACGTCGAAGGGGCTCAATTCGCCGCTTCCTCCCAGAGCTACGAGTTCCTTTAACGATTCTTCAGCCGCCTCTTGGTTACCGCGATAATTGATGACGACAAACGCCCCAAGCCGTCCAAGCTTATAGACAATTGCCCGGCCGATCCCCCGGCTGCCCCCGGTCACCAACGCGACTCGTCCTTCGAGGCTCAATCCCTTAGCCCGCCTTCACTCTAGTAAGGTCTTCGGGGGTTTCAAAGTTATCGACCGCCAACTGCGGGACGATGCGCTTGATCAATCCCTTTAATACCTTACCAGGACCGATTTCCAGCGCGCGCCGGCAGCCCAAGGCGTCCAGCTTGCGCACCGACTCCTCCCAGCGGACCGGACGCACGGCCTGGTCGGTCAAAAGCGATTTCACGCGGCCCTGTTCCAGATTCACCTCGGCTTCGACGTTCGTGACCACACCGACTGTAAATGGGTGCACCTCGACCTCGCTCAAGATTTTTTTCAACCCCTCGGCGGCGGGACGCATCAACTCGCAATGAAAGGGGGCGCTGACGGGCAAATCCATCACTCTCTTGGCGCCGCGTTTTTCAGCCAGCGCCTTAGCGCGGGCAACAGCGTATTTGGCGCCGGCGATGACGATCTGCCCACCCCCGTTGTAATTTGCCGGCGCCACCACCTCCCCACCGCTCGCCTCTTCACAGAGCGCGGCGACCGCGTCCGCTGCCAAACCCAGAACGACGGCCATAGCCCCCTTGCCTTCCGGAACTGCCGCTTGCATCAAGCGCCCGCGCTCCCGTACAACTCTCACCGCGTCGCGAAAACTCAGCGCGCCCGCGCACACCAGCGCGCTATACTCGCCGAGGCTATGCCCCGCCACGAAATTCGGTCGCAGCGCGGTCTCTGACTCCAGAACACGCAATGCGGCGACGGACGTGGTCAGGATGGCGGGCTGGGTATGCTCGGTGAGCTTGAGGTCCGCTTCCGGACCGGCGAAGCAAAGATCACTCAGCGAAAACCCGAGGGCCTCGTCGGCCTTCGAAAAAACCTGTTTCGCGGCTGCAAACTGTGCGCACAGTTCTTTCCCCATGCCGACGTACTGGGAACCCTGACCGGGAAAAACAAACGCAACTGCGCCGCTTGACGCCACCTTCTCAGTCCTTTCTCTTGGATTCTATGTCTTACTTCTCGCCTAACGTTTCGATTTTCGACTTGAGCCGCCGCCATATTTTGCGCGGCAAGCCGTCCACGGCTTCGCCGCCCATTTCACCGAGGACATCGACGATATGGCGGTTGACGTCTTGCTCTACCTCGTCTCTGGCGGCGCGAATCGCGTTCTTGATCGCGCGCGGGTTGGAGCCGCCATGGGCGATAATGCCGACGCCGTCCAAGCCGATCAAAGGCGCGCCGCCGTATTCGGCGTAGTCCAGGCGGCGGTAAGCCTCGCGCAAAGCGCTGCGGGCCAGGAGATAACCAAGACGACTGGTAAGGTTTTTTTCAAAAGCGCTCTTCAGCACTTCGCCGGCGAAGCTCGCCGCCCCTTCCATAGTCTTGAGCGCCACGTTGCCAGTAAAACCGTCGCAAACGATCACGTCGACTCGGCCGTTGAAGATGTCCCGCCCTTCGACGTAGCCAATGTAGTTGAGCGCGGTGGCCGACAACTGCTCGCTCGCCGCCCGCGTCAGCTCGTTGCCTTTACCGTCTTCCTCGCCATTGCTGAGCACGCCGATGCGCGGCTCCTTGATTCCCAAGATCCGCTCGGCGTAGATCGAGCCCATCAAACCGAACTGCACCAGATGGCCCGGCTTGCAGTCGACATTGGCGCCCGCGTCGATGATCACCGTGGCTTTGGTGATGCTGGGCACGACGATGAGAATGGCCGGCCGCGCCACCTCGGAGAGCGTTCCCATGACGAACATCCCGGTCGCCATCATGGCGCCGGAATTCCCCGCGCTGACCACCGCCTCGACCTCGCCGCGCTTCATCATTTCGAAGGCGACTTTCATCGAGGAGTCCTTTTTCCGCAGCGCGCTGCTCGGCGATTCGTGCATTGTTACGACCTGGGAAGCCGCAGCCACCTCGACGGCGCTCGTACGGGGATGGCGCGCCAGCTCCCGCTCCACCGCTTCCTTTTCACCGACTAGAACAATCCCGACGCCAAGCTCGTGGGCCGCCAGCAGCGCCCCATCCACCACGACTCTCGGGGCATGGTCCCCGCCCATCGCGTCAACGGCGATCTTAGGCATACGCGAAAGAAAAACGCTTTAGCTCTCTGCGATTTTGAGCGCGGCGCGGCCGCGGTAATAACCGCACTTGGAACAAGCGCGGTGCGGCAGAACCGTTTCGCCGCAATGGGCGCAGCTGCTCCACTGCGGTGTAGTAAGCGCGTCGTGGGCGCGCCGTTGGTTTTTGACTCTCTTGGAAGTGCGTCTTTTCGGTACCGGCATAGTGCTGTCCTGTCTTTCCCTGCCCAGCGGCGGCAGATGCAAATCGTCTTTAAATCGGCAAATCAGCGACCGACTTTGAGCGTGCGAAAGAGCGCCATCCGTGGATCGCCTGTGGTAGCGGAGCAAGCGCACGCCTCACGGTTGAGGTCGGCGCCGCAGCCCCCGCAGAGCCCGCGGCAGTCTTCGGCGCAGAGCGGCCGCGTCGGCAGCGCGAGCATGACCTGTTCCATGATCAGCGGCGAGAGATCGATTTCTTCGGTCGAATAGAAGCTCAAACCCAGATCCCCACGGCTCAGCTCCTCGGCGCCGCGCGCGGGTGTCGCCGGATCAGGAATCAGCACAAACTCGAATTGGCGATCCATTTTAAGCGAAAAGTCCTTCAGGCAGCGGCTGCAGCTCGCCCCGATGCTGCCCTCAAATCGCCCGTGAAAGAAAAGCTCCTTTCCCGAGCGGTAATACACCAAGACGACATGCAAAGACGGCGGAAAGCGAAAATCCCGTGCGCTCCCCTTGGCGTAAATCTCGTTCAACTCCTCAATGCGTTCGGAGAAACTGATCTCTTTAGGTGACTGAGGAATATCGTCGACGGGGATTTTCATCGGCGCGGGAACCGGCCGTTTAGTGCCTATGAATATAGATGAATCGTCCCTATTGTCAAGCCGGAGGAAAAATTCCCGGGTCTGAAAAGCGCGTGTTTAATTCATCACTTCCACGTTGTGTGACCAAGCCACGCAAGATCGGACCGACACCGGCTGCGCGGTTACCGACGACGATGCGAAGACTCTTTCTAACCTCTAACATTCATGGTCCTATGTAAGGCGACAATACAGGCCGAGGGGTGAAGCCTGAAGGGAGAAGGCACTCGGACGTAAAGTTGCGTTGACTTGTATGCTGCATGGGCACGCTGTTACTTGTTTCCACTGCCGTTTGCTCAAGACGAGCGGTTCGCAATCCACTTCAAAGCACAGGTCCATTTCCGCCGGAGGCGGATCAGCCTCAGGCTGAGCCTTCTCCTGGAAGGATTTACTCCTCGGCCCCTCTCGCCATGAATAACGCGGTCGAGCCCGCGCGTCGCTTGAGTATTCACGGGCTTTTTGTTAACCATTTTTTTGGTCTCACGCATGAACTTTCCCGTTTCGTTGCAGAAAAGCTGGCACGGCAAACGCTTTAACTCTTACAATCGCGTCTTGAAAGACATCTTTGGCGCACGGGTTTATAAGATCGGCCTGCGCATGGACTTTACCTGCCCCAACCGGGACGGCAAGGTCGCAGTGGGCGGCTGCATCTACTGCAATAACGCCAGCCACACGCCCCAGGACTACCGCTCCCGCGCCACGGTGACCGAGCAATTGGAACAGGGCGCGGCGGCGCTCAAAATGCGGCATCGCGCCGATCGCTA
The DNA here is from genome assembly GCA_016183145.1 of Deltaproteobacteria bacterium. Taxonomy (GTDB): domain Bacteria; phylum Desulfobacterota; class Binatia; order UBA9968; family UBA9968; genus JACPFE01. Next base: position 21,878 of record JACPFE010000200.1, read on the forward strand.
CATCGCCTATTTCCAGAGCTACACGAACACCTACGACTCAGTGACAAAGCTCGAAAGCCTCTATCGCGAGGCGCTCGCCTTTCCCGGAGTGGTCGGCCTCGCCATCGCGACGCGCCCCGATTGCGTCGACGATGAAGTGCTCGATCTGCTACAAGACCTGTCACAGCGCAGCTATTTTTGGCTGGAGCTTGGATTGGAATCGATGCACGACCGAACGCTGCAATGGGTCAACCGCGGCCATGGGCTGCGGGAATTCATCGACGCCGTCGAGCGCGCGAAACGCCGTCAGTTGCGCGTATGCGCCCATCTGATCCTCGGCTTTCCGGGCGAAAGCCGCAACGACATGCTTGAGACGACAAATTTGCTCAACCGTCTCGCCATCGACGGCGTCAAGCTGCACAACCTGCACGTCATCAAGAACACCGTCCTGGAAAAATATTACAATTCGGGTACTCTTACACTCTTGAGCCGGCACGAATACGTTTCCCTGGTCGCCGATTTTCTGGAAAGATTGAATCCGGAAATGATCGTGCACCGCCTCACCGGCGAGACCTACCGGGCGATTACGGTCGCGCCGGATTGGTCGGTTGACAAGATCGGCGTGCACAACGCGATTTTCAAGGAGCTCGATCAACGCGACACTTGGCAAGGCCGTCTGTATCGAGTAGATGATAAAGGTGAACGCAGCGGTGCGGCGATCTCTGATTGCCTCCAAGGAGCACCCCAGTGAACGGTCATATCGGCTTGATTCATTCGATTCTTCCAGCGACGGCGGATCTCCACATCATGGTTCCGGAGAGCCATCCCTCGGCGCGCAATTTGGGCTCGGAGCGTGTGGGCTCGGGCACCATCGTCGATCCAGACGGCTATATCCTGACGGTTCATTACGTCGCGGTGGGAGCCTCGTCCATCACTGTGACTCTCGCCGACGGCGAACAATATCCGGGCCAGGTGGCCGCCCTGGACCAGGAAACCGGTCTCGCTTTGATCAAGATCCCCGGCCGCGACTTACCGTTTCTTAAACTCGCCGCCCCGGACTCGATCGCATTGGGCCAGCCGGTGGTGATGGTCGCCAGCAGCGGGGAGACCGGCCGGCGCGTTAGCGGCGGCTATGTGACCTCCACCGACGGATACGACGGCCAATGGGAGTACATGATCGACAACACCATTCGCGTCACCGCCTTTAACCCGGGCTACGGCGGCGGCACGCTGGCGAACTTTCGCGGCGAATTGGCCGGCGTGGTTTCGCTGAATTTGAATGAGGTGGGAAAGTTCTCGCTGGCGATTCCGGTGGAATACTACCGTAAATACGAACAGGAGCTAAAACAGTTCGGGCAAGTGCGCAGCCGCCCGCGCCGCCCCTGGTTGGGATTTTATCCCCAGCCCTTCGCCGGCCATATCGTCATCGGCGGCGTGACGCCCGGAGGGCCCGCCGAAAGACATGGCTTCAAAGAAGGCGACATCATCCTTACCGTTGAGAAAACCCCGGTCCGTTCGCGCCCGGAGCTTTACCAAGAGATGTGGAAAAAGCGCCCCGGCGAGCGGATCTCGTTTAGAATCCTGCGCGACGAGCAGTCGCTGGATCTGGAAGTGATCGGCGGAGACCGCGCGGAGCGTTACCGTTCTTAGTCGTCGCCGCCCGTTTTTTTGACCTTGCCCTTGCCGGTGACTTTGATCGCAATGGCCGGCGTATAAGCCTCCGGTTCGTAATTGATCAAAGCCGCGTCGCTTACCTGCAAATCCCTCAGCTTAACGTTACTGCCGCCCTTTTCGATCTTAGTCTTCTCGTCAACGCCGACGACTTCTTCGCGAATCTTGCCCTTGCGTTCTAACTGGAACGTAATGGTCCTCTGTCCGACGCTGCTGATCACCCCTTCCACCTCGACCGCCTTTATTTTTCTCGCCTTCACGGCTTCTGATTTCACCGGTTGTTGAGCCACTGGCGGCGCTGCGGGGGCCGGCTTGGGTGGCGCCGCCGGCACGGCAGGCTTGGGCGGCTCTTGGACCGACGTGCAAGCGATGACTGCGACCGCTAATATAAACGCGCTGATGGAGCCCATCAAATAGTTGGCTGATCCCTTCATCCTCTGTCCTCCTTCTGCTGCGGGAAAAATGCTAGCGTTGGACTCTTTCCAATAAGAATTCGCCATGCCTATGTGAAAACTTTAAACCACAGATCAGTTCGCCTTGTCAAGGCGGTCGGCGCAGTGGAATATCCGTTGAGTAAGCCTAAGAAAAAGCTTACAAGTAGGACCTCATGAACCAACCAGCCGCGCGCCTCAAGAACGTCACATCCTACCGCGTCATCTACGGCGACACCGACCAGATGGGCGTCGTCTACTACGCCAATTATCTCCGCTGGTTCGAAAAAGGCAGGGCCGAATGGCTCCGGCAAATCGGCCTGCCCTACGGCGAGATCGAGCAACAAGGATTCCACTTTCCCGTGGCCGAAGTCACTTGCCGTTACTTTCGTCCGTCGCGCTACGATGAGGTTGTAAAGATCGAAACCGAACTCGCCGAACTAGGCCGCGCGACGCTGACATTCAATTACCGAATCACGCGGGAAACGGACGATATTCTTTTGGCGACGGGTTCCACCAAGCACGCCTGCATCGACCACGCCGGCCGCGTGGCGCGAATACCCAAAACTCTACAGAACGCCATCGCCTTAGCACAAACGTGTTCTCCACATTGAAATCTTCGGAGAGGACAAATTCATCCTGTGGGAGCGAGTCACTTTCCTTGACACGACCGAAGCTTTCCTTTAGGAGATAAGCAGTGAAAGCGTCCTGGAAAAACATCGCCGAGCCGGTGGTTTTTTTCGTAGCGCTCCTGGTGCTGTGGGAAATCCTCGTCGAGATCATCAAGGTTCCGGCCTTCATCTTGCCGCCGCCACGGGATCTATGGGTCGCTTTCATCAAGAAGCTGCCGATTCTCGGCAACCACGCCTTAATCACGTTCATTGAAGCGTTCGGCGGGTTTGTCTTGTCACTGGTCCTGGGCGTCGGCTTCGCCATCGCCGTGGTCTACTCGCGCCATCTGCAGAATACGATTTATCCGCTCATCGTGATTCTCTACGCGATGCCGAAGAGCGCTTTCGCGCCGCTGATGGTCATCTGGGTCGGCTACGGGCTGTTCTCCAAGATCGCCATCGCATTTCTCGTCGCCTTTTTCCCCATCGTCGTGAATACAGTGGTGGGGCTGAAAGAAGTGGAGCCGGAGCTATTGGAGCTGGCGCGCATCAACCGCGGCTCGGATCTCGATGTATTTAAAAAGATCCGCCTGCCCAATTCCTTGCCCTATATGTTCGCCGGTATCAAAGTCGCCATCGTTCTTTCAGTCACCGGTGCCATCGTCGCCGAGTTCGTCGCCGCCAACCAAGGGCTGGGTTATCTCGTCCTGCAAGCCAATTACAGCTTGGATACGGCGTTTGCGTTGGTGATTCTTCTAACCCTAGCCGTGTTATCGCTGGGGCTTTTTTGGTTGGCGGAAATTCTACAGAGAAAGCTGGCGCCCTGGAGCGCGGCGGTGCGTGAAGTCGAGGGATCGTTCTAAATTTTCCGGTCTTGCGGCTTTACTGTGAAGGAGTATTCACCACAGAGACGCAGAGTTCGCAGAGGGCTTGCTCAAAATAATACTCGGATTTGATTTCCTCTCAGCGTACTCAGCGCCTCCGCGGTGAAGTGTATTGACCTTAATTTTTTTGTCTGGAGGATGCCATGATGCTTGGTAGAAGACTGCGGCTTGAACTCGTCGGTGCGCTCGTTGTTTCGCTGATCGTGCTCGCCTGGAGCAGTGGCACGCGCGCAGCCGAAATGAAGCCGGCGAATATCCGCCTCGACTTCATCATCGGCGGCAAGCATGCGCCGTGGTTCGTGGCGCTGGAGAAAGGTTTCTACGCGAAACGCGGCTTGAACGTGACCATCCAGGCGAGCACGGGCTCGGCGGACACGGTCAGGACGATTGGGGCGGGCGGCGCGGATTTCGGCTTCGCCGATATCGGCACGATGATCGTGGCCAAATCCCGTGGCGCGCCGGTGCAAACCGCGGCCCAGTTCGGCTACGTTCCGGCCACCGTCATGTGGCGCGAAGATACGGACATAAAAAAGTTGAAGGACCTGGAAGGCAAGTCTTATGCGATCAGCCCCGGACAGGCCCAATGGTATTTGATGCCGGCCTATTGCCGCATCAACAAGATCAACTACAAAGCGATCAAGATCCAAGAAACCGCCGCGCCGCTTCAACCCGCAGCCCTGGTGGCGAAAAAGGCGGATTTTATCGTCATGTACCGGGGCTCGAACGACGAGGTGGCGGAGTTGGCGGCGGCGAAGCAGGGTATCAAGCTCAAGCGGATCTTCATGAAAGACACCGGCCTCGACATTTACGGCACCGGCTTGATCGTGAAGGACGACGACATAAAAAAGCGGCCGGAATTCGTCCGCGCCTACGTCGAAGCGACCTTGGAGGGCTTGCGCTATGCTCGCGATAATCAGGAAGAGTCGCTCAAGATTCTCCTCAAGCATAAGCCCGAGCTCGAGCCGGTGCTCACCACGCTGCAGCTCAAAAACGCGCTGACGGAGGTGTTTTTGCCGCTAGAATCGGTGAACGTCGGCTTGGGCTATATGAAGCCGGAGATCACGGAGAAGACCGTGAAAGTCGTTAACGAGTACTTCGACGTCGCGCGAAAGGTTTCGGCGAAGGAAGTCTTCACCAACCAGTTTATCAAGCGCTAAGCGTTTAGGGATTCCAGAGTTACCCCGTGCCGCCGCTGATCAGCGTCGAAGAGGTCTCGCGAGTCTTTACCGGCGGCGCAAGAGCCGTGACGGCGCTGGAAAGAGTCTCGTTCGAAATCCAAACAGGAAATTTCGTCTCGATCGTCGGCCCGAGCGGCTGCGGCAAGAGCACGTTATTGAAAATCATATCCGGACTCTTGCCGCCTTCATCGGGAAAGATTTCTGTCGGCGGCAAGCGGGTCGATCAACCCTTAGAGAACGTCGGCATGGTGTTCCAAGCGCCGGTCTTGCTCAAGTGGCGCTCGGTGCTGGGCAACGTTCTTTTGCCCGTCGAGTTCGGTAAGTTGGATGTTGCCGGTTACCTGGACAAGGCGCGCGCGCTGATCCAGCTCGTAGGATTGGCAGGTTTCGAAGAGATGTTTCCGCATGAACTGTCCGGCGGCATGCAGCAACGGGCTTCGCTCTGCCGCGCTTTGGTCACCGATCCGCAACTGCTGCTCATGGATGAGCCCTTCGGCGCGCTCGATGCGATGACGCGGGACGAGTTGGACATCGAACTCTTGCGCATCTGGGAAGAGCGCAAAAAAACCGTCCTGTTCGTGACCCATAGCATTCAAGAAGCGGTGTTTCTTTCCGATGTGGTGTTCGTCATGTCGGCGCGGCCGGGCCGGTTGTTGGAAACCATCGTCATCAACCTCCCACGCCCACGAACGGTGGAGATGATGAGCGCGGTGAAGTTCGGCGAATACACCCTCAAGATTCGAAGTCTACTTTCTACGGCCGGTGGCGGGCACGCGGCAGCGGCCGGCTCGACCATGTGAAATCGAGCGAACTCTAGGGTATGATGCCGTTGGTTCGAACTTTCGCTCGCCGAACAGGATCCCGGCAAAACCGATCGAGATGGCTGAAAAGCGAGGACTCACTTACGCCCGAGCCGGCGTCAGCATCGAAGCGGGCGACGAGCTGGTGCGCCGCATCGGTCCGATCGCGAAAGCCACCAAAGTTCCCGGCGTTTTGGCCGGTGTGGGCGGATTCAGCGCGCTTTTCGATTTAACTAGCCGCGGCTACCGCCAGCCGGTCTTGGTTTCGTCCACTGACGGCGTCGGCACCAAGCTCAAGATCGCCTTCATGACCGGCATCCATGACACCGTGGGCATCGATCTGGTGGCGATGGGCGTGAACGATATTCTCACGCAGGGGGCGGAGCCGCTGTTTTTTCTCGATTACTTCGTCTGCGGTAAGGTAAACGTCGCTACCGCCGAAGCCGTCGTTCGCGGCATCGCGGCGGGTTGCCGAGAGGGAAGCTGTGCCTTGATCGGCGGCGAAACCGCCGAGCACCCCGGCGATTTTCCCAAGGGCGAGTATGATCTGGCGGGATTCGTTGTCGGCGTTTTGGAGAAAAAGGAGATTATCGATCCTGCGGCGATCGTTCCAGGCGATGTTTTGATCGGGCTTCCCTCCAGCGGTCTTCACAGCAACGGCTACTCTTTGGCGCGCAAGGTTTTGCTGGAAGTGGGTCGGATGAAACTAAGCCGTCCTGTGCCCGAGCTTGGCTGTACGCTCGGTGAAGAACTGCTGAAGCCGACGCGCATCTACGTGAAGATCGCGCGGGCGCTGTTCGGCAAACATCGCATCAAAGGCGCCGCCCATATCACCGGCGGCGGCATCGTCGGCAATCTGCCGCGGGTGCTGCCCAACGACAGGCGCGCGTGGATCGAGCGGGGCAGTTGGCCGGTGCCGCCGATATTCGATCTCGTTCAAAAGGTCGGCCACGTCGCGCAAGCGGAGATGGACCGGACGTTCAATAACGGCTTGGGGATGATTCTGGTGGTAGGCAAAGAAACCGCTGACGGCGTGCTGAGCACGTTGAACAGAATGAACGAGAAGTGTTTTATCATCGGCGAAATCCGCCGGGGGACGCGCGGCGTGAGCTTTGTTTAGTTGGTTTTTCCGGCATTACTGTGAAGGAGAATTCACCACAGAGACACAGGACGTGAGAAAAAATCCCCAATTATTCCTTGACTAGTGATATCACTATGTGTATAATTCC
>JACPFE010000201.1 GCA_016183145.1 Deltaproteobacteria bacterium
GGTCGAGCCTGAATCTGGGTTCTAGTGCTTACGTAAGCGCCCGCCGCGAAACTAAGGCCAACCATTCTTTGTTAACAATCCCGCGTTCTCGCTCGGGAACGCAGCGAAATTTTCGACTCCGCGACGTGATTCCTGCTCATCTCCGGGCGAGCTCCTGCTCGGAATTCCGCCCGACAATCGTGACTCGTGTTCGAGGCTCGTGATCGTGAATTGGAGACCCCGATTTTGGCCCCGGTAACGCGACAACAGGCACTCCTTGGAGTCATGAAAGTCGGCAGATGAGGACCGCGAAACGATTGGCGTTGATCGTATTTTCCACCACGTGGACCGGCGCGGAAGGGTTTTGTAGCGACCAGTTTTTGCTCAAGGTGAGTGGGACCGAGAGGGACTTATTAAGTGAGGAAACTTACACAAGTCGGGCACCAGGTTTCAGGTTTAGGCAAGTCAGACACCAGGTTTTCAGGTTAATCCAGGGATCCAGTCAGAATCCCTACTTGTCCCAGAGTCTTTTCACAAATCCTTCGTCTTCTAGTTGCTTGAGATATCGGTTGCTGATGTACGACCTGGCATCCACCCGCTTGGCCTTTGGATTCGTCTCCGCCATCTGCATGACCACCGCCTGCATCGCCTCTAAAGACGGATAGGGAACAGCCTGAATCGCATCCTTGAAATAATCATAGCCCTCTTCAACGATCTTAAGGTCTTTGACGCGCGTGAACTGCGATAGAGCTTTGATCGAGAACTCTCTGTCCGTCTTAAGAATCTTGATCGCCTCAAGGTAGGCGCGCAGGAAATTCAGGACCTTTCTCTCCCGTTGCTCCAGAATTCTTCGGCTACCCAAAAGGCCCGTGTTAAAGAAGGGGATGCCCATTTTTAGGGAGTCCGCTAGGACATTGAGTTTTTGTTTTTCCGCCTCAGCACCGAACGGAGCATTCATCACAGTTCCATCGATATTTCCGGTCTTCAGGGCCGCTGCGCGCTCCGGCTCACCGCCGATCTGAAGGATGGTGACATCTTTCGCGGGATCCAGTCCGAGTCTTTTTAAGATGACGCGAAGGCCGAAATCGGCGGAGGAGCCGAACCTGCTAATCCCTAATTTGGCTCCTTTGAGCTGCTCCGCGCGCTTGATCTCCGGGCGGGTCACAAGCTGGTAATTGAGTTTGTCGAGGTTCAAAGCGATATAGACGATGTCCGCCCCCTCGAGATTAGCCGCGACTCCGGGAGCGCCCGTGAGCTGCGTGAGTTCTAAGTTCCCGGAGATCAGGGCTTGAATATTCGTCGAACCGCCGGGGATGTAGACAATTTCTGGAGAGAGACTGTACTTGGCAAAAAGCCCTTTCAGTTTGGCGATCCAGACGAGACCCGACTGGATGCTCACAGCACCATAGCCAACCCGGATCTGCTCTTGAGAATAACCGTCACAGATCGGCTCGAGGGACAGCAAAACGACCAAAGCCAAAACCGACTTTTTCATGACCATGCGATCTCCCTGTTCACGACAAACGACTGTGCTTCCTGTAAGGTGGCTCTGCTCCAGCTAGCAACAAGAGGTGCGGACTACCAGTTCTATCGCCAAGCACGATGCATTCAAAGAACCCCCAACGTAGGCTGTAATGAAGTTCTTTTCACGATGATTCATCGCTGCTTTTTCACCTTGTTTTGTGCAAATGAGCGGATAGTTTCCCTTTCATGCCCAGATCGTTGATTATTGCCTGGACCGCAACCCTGGCCCCTCCCGTCACCCCTCCACTAGGATGAGTGGAGGCCCCGCATATATACAACTTCTTGATTGGAGTACGGTATCTAGACCATCCTGGAATAGGCCGGTTAAATGCCATCTGACTTAGAGTGTGGCTGATGTGTTCATGGTCGCCCTGGATAAAAGAAGGATTTCTCCTTTCTAAATCAAGGGGACTATCGGTATGCCAGGCAAGAATGTTTTCAGGTACCATGTTGTCGGCATATAAATTCAATTTTTTAATCAAGGCATCCGCTACCTCTTCTTTTTCTTGGTCCCATCCTTTTGCGCTCAATCCTTGTAAGTCGTAGGGCACAAATGCATAGAGCCAGAGAGTATGCTTCCCTGCCGGGGCGCGGGAAGGGTCGTACATGGTAGGAACCAAGACTGTTGGACAGGGATTCGTGGGGGGCACACCTCTTCTAATTTCGTTGAATCCCTCTATAAACTCCTCAGCCGTTGATAGTAGTTCAATTCGATATACGTTTGGTATCTTTCTCAGCGCATTGAAGGCTGGGGGTTCCTTTAGGGCAAGGTGAACACCTATTGAAGAATAGGAGCTATGCTTCAATCTTCGGACCGCAGAAAAGAAGTTTGGAGGTACTTCAGTGTCTTCTACAAGTTGACCGAACAATTGTTTTATATTAATCGCGGACACGATGGCCGCACTGGCATTAATTTTGGTCCCATCTTTTAACATCACTCCCTTTGCTTCTCCATTTTCAATCAAGATTTTGCTTACCTCCGCACGTGTCATGATCCTACCGCCTAGGTCCGCAAAGCACCGCCCCAAAGCATCACTAAAGGCGCCTGAGCCCCCCTTTGGCGAGCCACCTCCCATGGTGTGATTGCCTAAAGTTGCAATCGTTGCGGGAATCGCGGTGGCTGTATCATCTGGGTAGACCATGCCTTTCGAGCCCATTTTAGCAACAAAGGCTCTGACTTTCGGATTTTTAAACCAATAGTCAATGACATCCATAAAGGTTCCGGTCGCAAGAGAGTATAACGCGCGGGGTGAAAACTTTAGTAGGCAGCTTCCCATTCCAAAGTACTCTGCCAACCTCGAGAACAAGGACCCAAACTCTATATCCGCCGCTCGCAAGGGTTCTTGAGCACTAGCGATTTTATTCATCAATTTACGGAGATTCTCTCCCCATTCATTAAATTTCTTATAGGAGATGGCATCATCCTTGGATATCCGTGAAATGGATTCAACGGTTTTCTCCAGATCGTTATAAACAAGAATGGAACTCCCATCTTCAAATAGAGCGGCCAGGGGTATTTCAGGAACGATGTATTCGAGCCCGTATTTTGATTTCAAACCTAATTCATCATCCTTTATTAAGGGAGTGCTACGGATTCGTTGATGGGTTACAGCGCCGGTATCATGTATGAATCCAGGAAGAGTCAATTCCTCGGAAATGACACCCCCCCTATTTTGTAATACTGTTCAATAACACAAACCCCGAATCCTAGCTTTTGAAGATATGCCCCCGCTATAAGACCGTTGTGTCCACCTCCCACTACAACAACATCAAATTTTTCCATCCAATTCTTCTCCTCTCAAAGACCCAAAATCCTGTTCATGGGGTCGCCTGTTCATGGGGTCGCGTCTTGCATTACGACTTCATGGAGTCGCGTCTTGTTTATGGGGTCGCGTCTTGCATTACGACAATGTGTGATTGCAAGGCCTGGCCCTCATCACTCATCACTTATCCCGGCTATGACCACGACTATTCATTGGGCTGGGTGCTGCTATGTATGGTTCTAACGTTCATGCCAACCGGCGCGCGCCGCTTTTGCGCGCGTCCGTGTTGGGCGCGGGGTTAGCCGTCACTGTTTCTATTCAACCACTAGGAAGTCAGTTGCTTGCCTACCATACCTGTGGCCGAGACCGAGTCGCCTTGCCTCAAGCCGCGCCAGCAATTGCTCATCCGACTCTCCGTAACGTCTCTTTATGTCCAAGAGCAGCGACCATCGGTGGTACCACGTAGCATCACAGGCCTGAGGCTTCAGCATGTTCTGTGCTGAGAAATTGCGAAAGAAGATTCGATAAAACGTCGTACGAGCCCTGGACAGAGCGAGGCAAAGCCAGCCAACCGCAATTGCAACCGCTTCCATACCAATAAACAATCCCTCCATGCAGAATCCCCCACATCTGCAACAGAAAGCCGAGAACCAGCAGACTGGCCCCAACCTGCGCTTCCGCTCGCTGAAGTATGGAACTCTTCAGCAGATGGCTATTGCTACCAAAGATCATCAGCGCCTCGTAGTACGCCGACTGCGGGATCTTCAGGATGAAGCCTTTCGCCAGAATTACTGCCCCGACGATATCGAGGGCTAATCCGGCGAAAATGATGTCGTAGGGATGCATCGGTTAGTTTTGGGGGACAAGGCCAACCAGCCGCGCTTCGTGACGGCTAACCAAGATTATCTAGTTCCGTAGAGAACTGCCTTGCTTCTGTACATTACGGTTCGCGACTCTGTCAGTTGGCCTGCTTTTACAATGGGGGCAATGATTTGTAAAGCCTTCTCTGATGACGCAATCCGACAAAGGCTGAAATCTGCTTCTGTGTATTCAGGAGCCTCTGCGCGGCTTGCTTTCTGCCATTTCTGCTCGGGATTCCGCCTGCGAACCATGACTCGTGCTTGTATGGCGCCGGGAACACCGTGAAACGTGTTCGTGGACGTGACCGTGAATGGTCGTCGGCTGGCAGGCAGCGCAAGATAGCGCCCCAGCGCTTAAACTTTTTTCCGCTGATGCGAAAGGTAATCGACGAGGAGATATTCGCCGAGGCGGTCGGGCTGCGCTGCGGGTTGACTTAATCGCGTTATCGGCTAGTGTTCCCTCCAAAAAGGACGGAGCAGGCCAGTCGGCCCTGCATGGTGGCCGCTAGACGCTGGAGAGGGCGGGCTGGTGGGGGCAGTGGGACGCAAATTTGAGTTCTCGGGCGCTAACCCTAAAAACAAACTTCCTATCACTTTCGGTTTAGAAGGCTCGTGATGGCGCATTTGGAAGAGAAGCTACAGCAGGACATCGACCGCATCCGCGACAAGGTGCGCGAGATGGCCGACCTTGCCCTGTGGGGTCTCGAGGATTCCGTCAAGACGCTGACTACGGGCGACACCAAGCTCGGCTACGCGGCCATTATGCGTGACTCGCGCATCGACGACCTCGAGGGCCTGATCGACGGCCTGTGCATGGAGTTCATCGTGCGCCACATTCCGGTGGCCGCCCATCTCCGGTTCGTCCACTCGGTCGGCAAAATCTGCTCGGAACTGGAACGGGTCGGTGACTACGCCGAGAGCATGAACCGGCTCTCCATCCTGCTCGGCGGCAGCCGGCCGCCACTCCTTCTCCCCATGTTCGAACGGCTGGCCGGTGTCGCCATGGAGATGATCCGCCAGGCAGTCCGCTCGTTTCTCGACGAGGATCTCGAGCTGGCGGTGGAGACCACCAAGCTCGATGTCCGCGCCGACCTACTTCACTACGACATCTACCGGGCGCTCCAAGCTCAGATCCCGGCCAACAGCGATGACCTCGAACGCCTGTTCACGCTGCTGTCAATCGCCAATCGCTACGAGCGCGTAGCGGACCAGGCCTGCAACATTTGCGACGAGGTGCAGTACATCGTAACCGGTGAAGTGACAAAACACCGACTGCTCACCGACGTGCAGATCCTTTTCGTTTCTTCGGCCAATTCCTGCCATAGCCTCATGGCCGGGCGGATCGGCCGAGCGGTTGCGCGCGCTCACTTCGAATTTTGCGCGGCGGACATCGCTCCGAGCCCACCGGATCCGATGGCGCTGGAATTCCTCGCCAAGAAAGGTATCCCGGCCTCCGCTTCCGTGCCCAAAACACTAGCCGAGATCGGGGACCTGAGCCATTTCAAAGCGGTGGTGGCGATCGGCGAAGAGGCGTTCAAAGCCTTACCTAAGGTCGGTTTCAAGACGGTCGTGCTGGAGTGGCATATCGCCGATCCAACCCACCCCACCGCAGGCCAGACCGCCGAGCAAGCGTATACCCAGGCGTTCGACCAACTACTCGAACGCATTCAGGGGCTGATTCGCAGCTTGCACGGGACGGTCGTGGATCAGATCAGAGGCGAATCGAAATGAAGGCGGCCGCGATCGCTACCACTCTGCTGGCCGCCGGACTGGCCTTGAGCGCCTGCAAGGGGAGTAGCTCGCGGCACACGCTGTTGCAGAACAAGGGATCGGACACGCTGGTCAACGTGGCCCAGGCCTGGGCCGAAACCTACCGGACGGTGCGTCCGGAAGTGGCGGTGGCCGTGAGCGGCGGGGGGTCCGGCACTGGCATTGCGGCCCTGATCAACGGCACGGTAGATCTGGCCAATGCCAGCCGCGAGATTACGCCAAGCGAGGCAGCCGAGATCCGCAAATCACGCGGGGCGGACCCCGTCCAACATGTGGTTGCCCGCGACGCCATCGTGATTTACGTGCACAAGTCGAACCCCGTGAAGCGAGTGACGTTTGCGCAGCTGGCCTGCATCTACGGAGAAGGCGGCGCATGCGGCACCTGGACCTCCGTGGGTGTGGAGGTTCCCAGCTGCCCGGGGCAGGAAATCATCAGGATCAGTCGCCAGTCGAACTCCGGCACTCACGAGTACTTTCGCGAGGCCGTGCTCGGCCAGAACGGCGACTTAAAACTCGGCTCGCGCGACATGCAGGGCAGCAAGGATGTCGTGGACATCGTGGCCAAGACCCCGTGCGCGATCGGATACAGCGGCCTGGGCTACCTGATCGACCAGGTGAGAACCGTGTGCGTCTCCAAATCGGAGGACGCCCCGTGCGTCGAGCCCAGCAAGGCGTCCGCGGCCGACCGCAACTATCCGCTGTCGCGCGCGCTGTATATCTACACAGTTGGAGAGCCGAAGGCGGAGGTCGCCGCCTACCTCGGCTGGATCAAGTCCGAGGCCGGCCAACGGATCGTCGAGCAAAGTGGTTTCGTGGCGGTCCGCTGACAAACTTCCGGGTGACGAGTCGGGCCGCAGGGGTTGTACGCGAACGGTGGGGCACGGCGGCAAAGCGGGCTGTTGATCGACCTGAAGCTCGGGGCTTGCGGGAGTGGTGT
>JACPFE010000094.1:0-973 GCA_016183145.1 Deltaproteobacteria bacterium
CGGCGATCGCCACTGTGTTCTTTAGTTGACCGCCAACAGCAAGAAGCGCCGGCACGGGCTGTTTCAATCGAACGGGCAACGGCGCGTAGCCGCGCGCGCGGCGCAGCACCAGTTCCCGGTCGCACATGACGCGCGCCACCGAATCGTCGGCGTGGCGCAGGATCGGACGGTTATGCACAAGGAAGAGCTCGGCAATGCCACCAAGCCTTTCCAGCGCCTCGGCCTCATCGGTGCAAATCGGCTCATCGGCCAGGTTGGCGCTGGTTGCCACAATAAAAAAGCCGATCTCGCGCATCAAAAGATGGTGCAGCGGCGTATACGGCAGCATGATACCCAGGTAGGGATTGCGCGGCGCCACGCCGGAGCTGATCTCACGATTCGAGCTGGCGGAACGGCGACGCAACAAAACGATCGGCGCCTCGGGAGCGAGCAGCAGCCGCTCTTCAAGCTCCGAGACCTCGCAGCAAGTCTTAATCTCTTCGAGGGACGGAGCCATCAAAGCGAACGGCTTGAGATCGCGCCGCTTGCGCTCCCGCAGGCGGCTAACGGCCAAACTATTGCGGCCATCCACCACCAGGTGGAATCCGCCGAGACCTTTTATCGCGACGATCTTTCCCGCTCTCACGGCGTCGGCGGCCTCGCGGAGGGCGGCCTCCTCGGTCGCAACGGCGTTGCCCTTCTCATCCCATAGTTCCAACCGGGGGCCGCACTTGGAGCAGGCATTGGGCTGCGCGTGGAAGCGGCGATCGAGCGGGTTTTCATATTCTTGCCGGCAATCATCGCACATCACAAAACCCTTCATGCTGGTGTTGGCGCGGTCGTAGGGCAAAGAGTGGATAATCGTAAAGCGCGGACCGCAATGGGTGCAGTTGGTGAAAGGGTAGCGATAGCGCCGATCCTGGGGATCAAAAATTTCTCGCACGCAGTCGGGACAGGTGGCCATATCCGGCAAGACCAATGTGCTGCGTTCTCC
>JACPFE010000094.1:985-4878 GCA_016183145.1 Deltaproteobacteria bacterium
CTCCTACCGCGTCGCTCTCGCGAATTCTAAAATCGCTATAACCCGCCGGGTCGAGGAAAGCATACTCTAGACTTTGGATGAAAGAGCGCGGCGGCTGCTCCTTTTCGATCCTCAAGACGAAAGAGTCGAGACGATTCTTGGCTCCCTCGGCCTCGATGAAAACCCCCTGCGGCGAGTTGAGCACCCATCCGGTTAGCCCGATATCGCTCGCCAGCCGGTAAATGAAAGGGCGAAACCCCACTCCCTGAACTGCGCCGCGCACGGCGATATGGACGCGCCGGTTCACGAATACCTCTGGTCATCCAGCTCAAATTCAACGACGCGGATCTCATCGCCGAGCGCCTCGTCAATGTCCAGCCTTGCGCCCTCTAGCGCGGTTCCTTCGCTCGCAGCTTGGAAGCAGAAACGGAGGGAATCACTGGCAATATGGTTGAGCACGCCGACGCTGAGCCTGACCCAGCGCACCGGCGCCTTGTTTTCAGGCGGCAGATGACGCGTCACCGTCGCGATGATGTCATGGGCGATCGATAACTCGTGCATCGACTCCCTCCGGCTCACATGGTTGCATTCCCGCTCTTGGCTTTTCTTTCAGCTCGATGCCATGCGCATGCAGTGTGTCGACGATGGCCGCCACGACTCGTGGTAGAGCAAAGCGAAGCGGCAAGGAAATCTCCAGACCGACAGTATCCGTGTCGAGCGGCTCGACACCGATGATTTGCGTTTCAGGCAGGCGTCCGGAAAATTCTGCGGCCGCTAGAAGCTCCGCGATTCCGACCTGGTGCGCCGAGACAAAGAGGCCGCGACGCGGCTGGATATGCTCCGGACCGAGGTGATAGATTGAGCCCGGCTCGCCCCCGTTTCTCACCGCGTCAACGATCAGGAGGAAATCCGAATCAGCGACATCCGCCAGAAGGCGCAGCCCGGCGACTCCGCCATCGACAACGCGGATATTTTGCGGAAGCTCGTAGGCATCAGCGAGCACTTGGACCGCGTGGACGCCGACGCCATCATCGCGCATAAGGATGTTGCCGACGCCGAGGGCCAGGACCCGCGGAGCTTTCATCAGGCACTCCGCGGTTTCGCCTTGTAGCCGCTAAAGATCGAGCGAAAGGTGTGATCACGATTCGTCCAGGCGGTGATCGCCGCCATGTAAACGTGAATCGCACCCACATGGCAAGATAGTGCCATATCCGCGTGTAGGGCTCGCCACCGAGAAGCGCGTTTACCCACATGAAGCTATCCGGCGCCCGCAGTATGCCAAAGACGCGGCCGTGATAAAGAGCGAAGCCCGTCAAAGCGAAGAAGAGAACCAAAAGGAGCCAGAAGAAGTAGGTCAGGGCCTGAAGCGGATTATAGCGCCGGTACTCTTTATGGCCGCGCTTTAGGAACAAGTAATAGCCGAGAATGTCCGGTACGCTGCGCAGATTGCGCCACAGCCCAAATTCTCGCCAATCGGCGCTGAACACAGAAGCGAAGGCCAGGTAGACCCTGACGACCAGTGCAAGGATGAGCGCATAGGCGGCAACAAAATGGGCGAAACGCATCCAAGCCATTAGACCCACTCCGCCCGGCGCGCCGCCTTCGATGAAAGGCCAGTGTATATAAAATCCGGTCAATGTCAGCGCGGCGACGGCAAGAGCGGTCACCCAGTGAACCATCCGCTCGGTAAGGCTCCAGGTATAGACGTACTCGCGCTCCATCGTACCCTCACGACACCCGCACCTTGTAAACTTCGTTGCTTTGCGGGTCGATCACGTGAACCGTGCAGGCCAGGCAGGGATCGAACGAGTGCGCCACCCGAAGGATTTCCAGCGGCCGCTTCGGATCGGCCACCGGAGTGCCGATCAAAGCCTGCTCGATGGTTCCCCGGACGCCCTTACCATCGCGCGGCGAGATGTTCCAGCAAGTCGGCGTGATCACCTGATAATTGGCGAGACGTCCGTTTTCGATTTGGTTCCAGTGCCCCAACGCGCCACGCGGCGCCTCCCACAAACCAATCCCCTGAGCTCGCTCAGGCAACTTATATTGGGTGAACGTTTCTTTCTTTCCATTCTTCAGGTTTTCGAGTATCTCGTCAGACCACTCGACCATGGCGTCCGCGATCAACTTAGTTTCGAGCGCCCGGGCGGCGATCCGTCCGACTACCGAGAAAAGCACTTCCGGCTTGCCGGCAACGCCGAGCTTTGCCAGCGTGCTATCAATGAGCTTCTTTGCGGTCGGATGCCCCTTGACGTAGGCAACCACCATGCGCGCCAGCGCGCCGGCCTCCATCGGCCGCTCGTCGTAGCGCGGTGCTTTCGCCCAGCTATATTTCTTCTCGGCCTTCCATTCGGTGTACTCCGGCTCGGTGACACCAACACTCGGGTGCATGGCTTTGCCGTCTTTATACCAGCCGTGCGTGACGTCCTCGGTTACCGCTTTCTCGTTGATCTCTTCGGCCTTGAGGCTGCCGCCAAGGACAATACCGCTCGGCAGCAATCTCTTCTTGCTATCGAAGGTCGGATCATCAAACACGCCCCAAGCCAGAAAGTTCGCCGGACCTTTGCCGACTCCGGCGTAGTCCAGATAATAGGGAGCAACCGCTAAAACGTCGGGGATGTAGACGTTCTCCACCCAATCGCGAATTTCCATTAGCCGCGGTCTTAGATTCGCCAGATCGTCGATGGTGGGGATATGCACGGAGCCGCCGGCGGGTGTGGTCATTGTCATCGGCATCCGCCCGCCGAAAATCGCGGATATATGCGAGGCTTGAGCCTGTTTATCAAGTGCTTCAAGGTAGTGCGCTACGGCAAGCAGATTCAGATCGGGCGGCAACTTGTAAGCCGGATGGCCCCAGTAAGCATTGGCGAATGGACCAAGCTGGCCGCTGTCGACGAATTTTTTCAGCCGCGCCTGCACTTCTTTTAGCGACTGCTCCTTTGGCTGCGCCTTGAGCGCCGCTACCACGTCGACAAAGTCGAGGGCGGCAAGGTGATAAAACCAAAGAATATGGGAATGCAGAAACTGCGCGCCCTCGACCATGTTGCGCACCAGCCGGCCCATATCGGGGGGGTGAATCCCCACGGCGTTTTCGAGGCAGAGTGAAGCAGCGTGGGCGTGGGATGTCGGACAGACGCCGCAGATCCGTTGCGTGATGTGATAGGCATCGCGCGGGTCCCGCCCCTTAAGCACGATTTCAAAGCCTCGAAACAGAGTTCCCGAGGTCCAGGCGTCTTTGACTTTACCGCCGTCGACTTCGACCTCGATGGCGAGATGCCCTTCGATGCGCGTGATCGGATCGATGACAATGCGCGTCACGTGAGGTCACCCCCTTTCCTCCTGTCTTTGCGGTCTCCTTCGGCGGCGGCTTTCCATTGAATCGACCGCTCACTTTCGTGCCGATGGCATGCCCAATGATTCCCACGGCCGTCGCGGCGCCTGCAACCATGCCGATCTTGTCGGCGCCCGCCTCTACGCCTTCGATGCCGGGAATTTTCACTCCGGGCAGCCGCTCATAGAATCCCGCGAACTTATCGACCCAGCCCGGCTCGGCACAGCCGATACATGGAGCGCCAGCGCCGATGCACCAGCTCACGCGATCGTTGTAGCGAAACTTCGAACAGTTCGCGTAAGCCATCGGTCCTTTGCAGCCAAGTTTGTAGAGGCAATAGCCGAGCTCTTCTTCCCCGCTGCCAAAGCGCTCGACAAACCGCCCGGCCTCAAAGTGGGCGCGCCGTTCGCATTGATCGTGAATCGTCTGGCCGTAAAAAATTTTGGGACGGCCGACACTGTCTAGAGCGGGAATCCGGTCCGTGAGGAGAATGTCGACAATCGTTGCGACCAGAACGCCCTCGTTGACCGGGCAGAGATCAAGATTGATGCACTGCACGCCGAGCGCCTCTCGGACTCCTTTG
>JACPFE010000175.1 GCA_016183145.1 Deltaproteobacteria bacterium
CCGACGCTTCAAGCCACCGGATACGGATCTCATTAGTTGTAAATTTAGTCGGCACCGCGCAGCATCCACCTCCTCGATTGCGACCACCATTGGCGGTGCCCGGATTATTTACCTTGTCCGGCGCGGCTCTCGAATCAAGGTGGCAAGGCCGAGAATCCCAACGGTGAGAGTTGCCGCCACAACCCGCCCGCCCACGGGATAGGAGCCGCTTCGGTCGACGATGTAGCCGAAGAGCGGTGTGCCCAGCGTCGCGCAAGCGGCGTTGATCGTGATCATCATTCCCAGCCCCGCTCCAGTCCTCGCTTTGCCGGCGATCTCACCGATGAGCGCGTAGGAGACCCCCTGGTAGCCGACCAAGCAAACGCCGGCCAGAAATAGAATCGGCAGCAGCAGGTAATAAGAGGACTCGCGGCTCAAGAAGCTCAAAGCGGTCACGAGCAACGCCGACAGCGAGCCGATCAGCAGCAAGACGACTTTGCGTCGCCCGCCGAACAACCGGTCGCTCACCACGCCCCAGCCGACGCGGCCGATCACCGCTCCGCCTTGCGTCAGTGCGAGGGCCTGGCTCGACCAATAGGCCGAGAAGCCCATGGCGTCTTTTAGATAAAGCGGGACATAGGTAATCAACACCATCTGGCCGACGAGATAAATCGCCGTCGCCACGCTCACCGGCAGTAACGCCCGGTAGATTCGCGCAGCTGGTTCAGCGCTCGCCGCTGATTCCGGTTCGAACGAGTCGTCGAGATCCTGGGGTGCCTCGCGCCAGGATGATGCAAAGACAAACGCAAAAAGCACGTTGATCACACCTAAGGCGGCCAAAGCGCCGCGCCAGCCGATGATGAGCACCAGAGATGGCGCGAGGACCGCCGCCAGCACCCCACCGCCTGGAACACCCGTCTGCTTGGTGCCCATCGCCGTCGCTCGTTCGTCGCGGTGAAACCAAGCCATGACGCCGATGGTCGACGCCGGATTGAAAAAGCTGTAACCCAATCCGGCCAAAAAAAAGCTGGCGAAGGCCCAGGCGAAGGACGGAGCCGCCGCCGCCGTGATGATGCAGATGCCTACGAAAAAATGACCTTGCAAGGTCGTATTGCGCACGCCCCAGCGGTCGGCGAGCCAGCCGGCGCCGAAGGACGCGCCGGCCATCGCCAGATAGAAGGCCGAGAAAAACAAGCCGACCTGGGCGCGGGAGAGCCCGAGCTCCTCTTGATAAAACGGCGCCAAGGTATTGATGCCGTACTGTGCCGCTGCACCGATGATATGAGAAAGAGTAATCAGCGCGAGGATGATCCAACGGAAAGAATCACGGGCGGGGCTCGGTTGGGACATGATCGGCGTGGCTGTCTAATCAAAGACTGTAGTGGAATAACTCTCGACGTCGATGAAAGCCTCGATGACGCTGGGGCCTTTGAGCGTGAAGGCCCAATCGAGAGCGGCGCTGAAATCCTTCGCAGTCATTGCCGAACGGCAAGGGACGCCGAAATAGTGCGGCGGAGAATCCGGCGGCGCGCCCAGGAAAACTCCCGAGAGCGGATAGTTCTTACGCTCCTGTTTGACTTTCATCAGACCCAGCCAGCCGTCGTTAAGGACGGTAATCGGCACGGCTAAGTTCAATCGCCGCGCCAACGCCAACTCTCCCGCAGTCATCTGAAATCCCCCGTCGCCGACGACGGCGACCACGGTGCGGTCGGGATGCACCAGCTTCCCGGCGAATGCCGCCGGCATGCCGTAGCCCATGGACGACCAGCCGTTGGTTGCGAGTAAAGTCCTCGGATAATCCGTACGCCACTGTGAGGCGATCTGGTGCGTATGCGCGCCGACGTCGTAGGACAATATTCCTTCCGGCGGCAGCTTCTCGCGCAAAATATCCAAGGCTTCCTGCGCGGCAAATCCAGGACTGCTCGGACGAAGCGCGCTCTCGAACCCCTCGCGATGTTCGCGCCACTCCTGCGCCGCCCAATCATTGGCCATGGCCGGCAACTCACTCATGGCGTCGATGGCACCATCGAGATCGCAAACTCTGTTCCACAGCAGTTTCAGTGCGGCGCCGGGCTCTGCGGCCTCGGTGCCGATGTGAATGATCGGAATTTTCCCCACCCACTCTTCGTAATTGTTCTCAATGGGATCGTAGCCGACGGCGATGATCAAATCCGCTTTGTCCGTGAACGCTTTGACATCCGTTCGCCGCGCCCGTCCGATGACGCCGCACCAGTTGGGGTGGCTCTCCGGCAGAAAGCCTTTGGCGTGGAGGGTTGTGACGAAGGGAATTTGCTGCCGCTCAATGAACCGCAACAGATTGCGACAATGCTGGCCGCGCGTAAACGAAAGACCGGTGATCAATAGCGGCCGGCGGGCATTCTTGAGCGCCGCGGAAATCGCGTCGCAAAGCTCCGCCGATAAATCCTGCGCTGGAGTTGAATCCGAAGGCCGTCCGCCGGCTTCAACGGCAGTCGCCAGCGCGATGTCCTCCGGGAGGTCGAGATGAACCGGCCCAGGCGGCTCTGCGACCGCGATCGCCAACGCCTTCGCCAATGTCGCTCCGACATGGCCGTCGCGCAGGGA
>JACPFE010000176.1 GCA_016183145.1 Deltaproteobacteria bacterium
GAACGAAGTGAGGGATCTTAGCCAAACTGAACCACTACCCCTTCATTATTGCCTCTCCTTCCCTTCTCTGTTAGTTAAAAATGGTTTTCACTTCACCGGCCACAAGATAATAGGTCATGCGTCTTGTCATCCAGAGAGTCGCTACCGCCCAGGTTGTAGTGGCCGATGAAATCATCGGCCAAATCGGCGCCGGCCTTTGCGTCTTTATTGGCGTCGGCAAGGCAGATGACAAAAGCAAGGCGGGTCCGCTGGCCGAGAAAATGAGCAACCTGCGTATCTTTGAAGACGATCAGGGCAAGATGAATCGCTCCGTGAGGGATGTCGGCGGGGAGATACTCGTCGTCTCGCAGTTCACGCTCTACGGCGACTGTACGAAAGGCAACCGCCCTTCTTTCACCGATGCGGCTCCCGCCACCGAAGCCCAGCGGCTTTACGAAACTTTCGTCGATCGCCTAAGAGCGCTGGGCCTGCGCGTCGCCACCGGACGCTTTGGGGCCAAGATGGACGTGTCGCTGACCAATGATGGGCCGGTCACTTTCATCTTGGAAGCATAACCCATGCACATCGTCCTCTTCGAGCCGGAGATCCCGCCGAACACCGGCAGCATAGCGCGGCTCTGCGCCGCCACGCTGACGCCCCTGCACCTGATCGAGCCGCTGGGCTTTGAGATCGACGATAAGCACCTCAAGCGCGCCGGGCTCGATTACTGGGAATTTGTCGATCTGCGAGTGCATAGATCATGGGAGGCGTTCTTAGCCGAGAACCGGGATAATAACCTGCTTTATTTTTCCAAACGGGCGAACCGTTCTTACACCCAGGCCCGGTTCCAAGAAAATGACTATCTCGTCTTTGGCCCGGAAACTCGCGGCCTGCCCCAGGGGTGGCTGGAGGCCAACGAGGACCGCGCGTATTGTATTCCAATGATGGGAAAAGGTGTAAGAAGCCTAAACCTGTCCAATGCCGTATCCATCGTCCTCTACGAAGGCCTCCGCCAACTGCGCAAGGCATAATTCCGTTACAGCCCTTGACGCTGAAAAATGATTATGGTTATTAATCACCTACCTAATACTTTAGCCTGAGGGGGTAGCTATGAGGATCGGGGTCACAGCAGTTCGCCCGCGGATATTTTACTATTCACTTCTTTGGTTTTTCTTGTTCGCCAGTGCCGCGGTTTCCGTAGGACTCGGCGCGGAATCGACACCCGCTCCCGAATCCAAAGAGTCGTTTAATTTGATTCTGCCATTCAAAGATCTCACCGTCGGCCAGGGACAGGAAGTCACCATGGACACCGAAGTCGTCAATCGGCGGCGCTTTCCGGTGGAAGTGAGCCTGACTCTTGAAGGGGTGCCGCAAGGTTGGGATGTGAACTTCAACTCGCGGTATCCGAGCTATCCGATTCGTTCCGTCACGGTGGCGGGGGGTGACCAAAATACGACGAAATCGACGACAATCGAGTTCAAAGCCAAGGTTCCCGACAACACGAAGCCTGGAAACTACCAAATTAAGGTTACGGCCAAGGATGCCGCCGGGCCGACCCAATCCGTGGAAACTCTAAATCTCCGCGTGACCTCGAAAAAAGTCGAAACCGGCGGACTGAAGCTCACCAGCCAGTACCCAGTGCTGAGCACGCCTTCCGGCCAGACCCTTAAATTTACCATCGACCTCAAGAATGAAACCAACAAACCGCTTACGACATCTTTGAGCACCCAGGCGCCCACCGGTTGGACCGTGCGCTTCAAGCCTCAATTCGGCGACACCCAGATTTCATCGATTCAACTCAAGGAGAACGCCTCCGAGACCCTCAGTGTCGAGATCGACTCGCCGGCGCGCGCGGAGGCTGCGGAGCACCCGATAACCGTTCGCGCCCGCGCCGGCGCCTTCGAAGCCGCTACCAGCTTGAAAGTGACGCTCAAGGGGCAACAAGATCTTCGAATGGGCACCACCGCCGGGACGTTGAGCACGTCGGTTACCGCGGGTAAGAAAGCGCCGGTTGATTTCGTGGTCTTAAACGCCGGCACCGCTGCTGTTCGCAACCTTTCGTTCATCACCAAAAAGCCAGGCGATAAATGGACGATCGAGTTCAAGCCGGATAAGCTGGATGCCCTGAACCCAGGGGAGGCTCGAGAGATCAAGATGGAAATTCTCGCGCCGGATAGAACCATCGCGGGCGATTACGCGCTAACGGTAACCGCCAATTCCGCGGATATTACTAAATCGGCGGAGTTCAGGATTACCGTTTCCACCCCGACGATCTGGGGCTGGGTCGGTTTCGGGATCGTCGGTTTGGTGGTGATCGGATTGGCGGCGGTGTTTTTCCGTCTGGGACGCAGATGAGCGCGGTCATAGAAACCAACAATCTGACCAAGCGTTACCGCGAAAAACTCGCCGTCAACGCGCTGACCCTGGCGATTCAAGAGGGTGAGGTCTTCGGCTTCCTCGGCCCCAACGGCGCCGGTAAGACAACAACGATCCTCATGCTTCTGGGATTGACCGAACCGACTTCGGGACAAGCTTCCGTCTGCGGCTTCGACCCCCTCCATGAACCCTTGGAAGTCAAAAAGCGGGTTGGCTACCTGCCGGAGAATCCGGGATTCTATGAAGACTTGAGCGCCCGGGAGAATCTTCTCTACATGGCTCGCCTAAACCGCATTCCTGAGGACAAGGCGCGGCGTAGAACGGCGGAAGTCTTGGACCAGGTCGAATTGAGCGACGATGGCCGGCGCCTCGTGCGGGAGTTTTCCCGTGGCATGAAGCAGCGCCTTGGCATCGCCGAAGTGCTGATCAAAGATCCGCGCGCCGTCATCCTTGATGAGCCAACCCTGGGAATCGATCCGGATGGGGCGATACGAATCCTGGAAATGATCAAGAGCCTTAATCGCGATCACAACCTCACTGTCATGCTTTCCTCTCACCAGCTACAACAAGTTCAAGAGATATGTAGCCGCGTCGGCATCATCGTCAAAGGACGGCTGATCGTGCAGGGTCAAATGGACGAACTGGGGCGGGCCATTCTGAAGGAGCGTCAGTGGAACTTTCTCCTGGAAGTCGGCGCCGGCGCCAGCGGTCTCGAAAACGATCTTGGCGCGATCCATGGCGTGGATGAGATCGAGAGACGGGCTCACGGGCTGTTTCTCCGCTGCACCAGAGATGTTCGCGCCGAGGTTATGGCCCTGCTCACGCGCAAGAATTTGCCTTTGTTGCAGTTACGCTCCGAAGACCCCACCCTTGAAGAGATCTATCTTAAATATTTCCGCGAGGCCTAAAGATGAGCGTCGTATTTTGGAAAGAATTGGCAGACCACTTTCGCAGCTGGCGCTTCTTGATTTTATTGCTCCTCATCCTCCTCATCGGCGTTTGGGCCACCTATGCCTCAGGCCAGGCGATCCGCCAGAATATCGACACGATACCGGCGCAGTATGTTTTTCTGCTCCTGTTAACCTCCAGCGAGATGGTGTTTTCTCTGGCGACGTTTCTGGGATTCTTTGGGCCTCTGGTAGGCATCACGCTGGGATTCGATTCGATCAGCGGAGAATATGCGCGCGGCACCTTGAGCCGGGTGCTGTCCCAGCCGATCTACCGCGATGGTTTGATCAACGGCAAGTTTTTCGCCGGCCTGGCCACGGTCGCGGTTCTTTGGGGATCGATCCTGTTGCTCGTGATCGGTTTAGGGATCACGCTGCTCGGCTTCCCTCCGAACGCCGAGGAACTTTGGCGCATGTTGATCTTCACGGCGGTGGGCGTCTTTTACGTTGGGTTTTGGCTCGCTCTCGCCATGCTTTTCTCTCTGCTTTTCCAAAAAACCGTAACTGCGGCGCTCGCCTCCATGGCCGTCTGGCTGTTTATGACTCTGTTCGTTTCCATTTTTAGCCAGGCCATCAACATCATCAATCGCATCTCGCCGAGCACGCTTTTTTCTGAAAGCGTCAGCATCCTGCTCAACCCTGCAGCCCGGGTATTCGGCTTGGCGCTTCAGAGCCAGGCGCAAGGCATACTGCCGACGCCCCTCGCGCTCGATCAGAGCCTGAACCTGATCTGGCCCCACATCACGACTCTCTTCGGCCTGGTGGCCGTTTGCTTCGGCATCTCGTATATCATTTTCATGCGCGCCGAGATCCGCGCCTAAAGCGGCGCGGTGATTGACCGCGCCTTTGCTCGCCATTCCCCCCTCCTCTTTTCTCCCCCGCGTCAGCCCGAGGCTGATCCGTCCTTTGGCGGACGCGGGGGAGGATGAAGGTGGGGGCGTGTGCGCTTCGTGTTCATCGTGTCCTCCTTTGAAAATACCCGTTTGGGGATGAGAACGAAGAGGCCCGCCTGGGTTCCGTCATACCCGCGAAAGCGGGTATCCAGGCTAATTCGGCGCAACAAACCTGGATTCCCGCGTGCGCGGGAATGACGAGTC
>JACPFE010000177.1 GCA_016183145.1 Deltaproteobacteria bacterium
CCCGTCGAGGGAGGGGAGACTTCTTAGGTTCCCTCTCCCCCCGTGGAGTAGCTACTCGATTGGGTCTACAGTCTCAACCGTGGTAAATACTCCACGGGGGAGAGGGCCAGGGTGAGGGGTATGTAAACTTATGTATAACCGCTACTATAGCTCCGCAGCGACAGGCAAACGCCGATCGCGCGCCTAAAAGATCTCGTCGGGCCGGAAGAAGAAAGCGATCTCGCTCGCCGCGGTCTCCGGTCCGTCGGAGCCATGGACGGCGTTTTGCTCGACATCCTTGCCTAAATCCTTTCGGATCGTCCCCGGCGCCGCCTTCGCGGGATCGGTGGCGCCCATGATCTCGCGGTTTTTCATGATCGCATTCTCGCCTTCGAGCACCGACACGAAGATCGGCCCCGAAGACATATAAGCGCATAGGCCCGCGAAAAACGGCCGCTCCTTGTGCACCGCGTAAAACGCCTGGGCGCGTTCCGGCGTTAACCGGAGTAATTTTCCCGCGACAATCTTTAAGCCCGCGGTTTCGAAACGGCGCAAGATCTCACCGATCAGGTTTCGTCCCACGGCATCCGGTTTGACGATCGACAGCGTTCTCTCGACACTCATGAGTTAGCCAAAGCCTCCTGCATGGTTTGGCCGATCAAGGCGGGCGAAGGCGCCATGCGTATGCCGGCCATTTTCATTGCTACGATTTTTTCTTTTGCGGTTCCCTTGCCGCCGGATATGATCGCGCCGGCGTGGCCCATGCGCTTGCCGGGCGGCGCGGTCTGCCCGGCGATGAATCCGGCGACGGGCTTTTTCATGTTGGCCTTGATCCACGCCGCCGCCTCTTCTTCGGCGCTACCGCCGATCTCGCCGATCATGACCACCGCCGCCGTGCCCGGATCGCCATTGAACAGCTCGAGCACATCGATAAACTCCAGACCATGAACCGGATCGCCGCCGATGCCGACGCAGGTCGACTGGCCCATGCCCAAGCGGCTGAGTTGGTCCACCGCCTCGTAGGTCAGGGTTCCGCTGCGCGACACCACGCCAATGTTTCCCTGCCGGTGAATATGTCCCGGCATGATACCGATCTTACACTCGTCGGGAGTAATCACGCCGGGGCAATTGGGTCCCAAAAGCTTAGAGTTCCGGCCCTCCAAATAGCGCTTCACGCGCACCATGTCGCGCACCGGCACGCCGTCGGTGATGCAAACGATCAGCGGGATGCCCGCGTCCGCTGCTTCCAGGATGGCGTCGGCGGCGGAAGGCGGCCGAACATAAATCACACTGGCGTTTGCGCCGGTCTCGGCCACCGCCCGTGAGACGGTATCGAAGACCGGGATACCTTCATAGCTGGTGCCGCCCTTGCCCGGCGTCACCCCGGCAACCATCTGCGTCCCATACTCTTTGCAGGCCGTGGTGTGGAACCGGCCGGTGGCGCCGGTGATTCCTTGAGTCAGGACGCGCGTGTTCTTGTCGACTAGAATAGCCACTTTTGCCCAGCGAAGATCGAGGATGGAGGATGGAAGATCGCGATCCTCAATCCTCGATCCTCGATCCTCTCTTCATCCCCTGACCGCCTTAACAATCTTCTCCGCCGCCTCGGCCATGGTTTCGGCGGAAATGATCGCCAAGCCGGATTCCTTGAGAATCCTCTTCCCCTCATCGACGTTCGTGCCTTGCATTCTGACGACCAGGGGAACGGTAACGCGCAGTTCCCGGGCCGCGTCGACCACCCCTTGGGCGAGCACGTCGCAGCGCATGATGCCGCCGAAAATATTGATCAGCATGCCACGCACCTGCGCGTCGGCTAAGAGTATTTTAAATGCCTGGGCGACTTTCTCTTTGTCCGCGCCGCCGCCGACGTCGAGAAAGTTGGCCGGCTCGCCGCCATAGAACTTGATGATGTCCATGGTCGCCATCGCCAAGCCGGCGCCGTTGACCATGCAGGCGATGTTGCCGTCGAGCGAGATATAGGAGAGATCGTGGTTGCCCGCCTCCACTTCGCGCGGGTCTTCTTCGTCGAGGTCGCGCAGCGCGACGATTCCCTTCTGGCGAAAAAACGCGTTGCTGTCGAAATTCATCTTGGCGTCGAGGGCCACGACCTCGCCTTCTCGGGTAATGACCAGCGGATTGATTTCCGCCAGCGATGCATCGCATTCATCGAAGGCGCGGTAGAGCCCCTGCATCACGGCCACCATCTTGCCGATCAGTGGCGCAGGGACGCCGAGGGCGAAAGCCAGTCTGCGGCACTGAAATCCCGCGAGCCCGATCACGGGATCGAGGGTTTCTTTGAGAATCATTTGGGGATTTCTGTGCGCGACTTCTTCGATTTCGACGCCGCCTTCTGAAGAACAGATCACTGCGACCCGGGACTGGGCGCGGTCGAGAACCATGGCGAGATACAACTCCCGTTCGATATTCAACCCCTGTTCAACCAGTACGCGGCGCACCTGGCGCCCTTGCGGGCCGGTCTGATGCGTGACCAGGTTCTTGCCGAGAATCTCGCCCGCCTTCTGCGCCGCATCCTGCGGGCCACGGGCAAGCTTTACCCCGCCGCCCTTGCCGCGCCCGCCGGCATGGATCTGCGCCTTCACCACGCAGAGTGGACCTCCGAGTGCTTCAGCCGCCGCCTTCGCCTCTTCGGGGCTCGTCGCGACGATACCGCGGGGCACCACCACCCCGAAGCGTTTGAGGATCTCCTTCGCTTGGTACTCGTGAACATTCATATTTTCACGGTCCGATAGACCGAGACCCTAAGACTAAACTATAAGCCTCAGGGTCTCAATAGATTTTCCGCGCCAGTGAATCAGGAGACGCCCAGAATGCGGTTCATCGCCTGGACGATATCTTTGACGTGATTGAGGGACTCGTCGAAGGCTTTTTTGTCGGCGGCGTTGAGATTGATGTCGATGACTTTCTCGACGCCCCCCGCGCCGATGATGACCGGCACGCAGAAATAGTAACCGTTGACCCCGTACTCCCCCTCCAGCAAAGCCGCGCAGGGGAGAATCTCCTTCTTGTCGAAGAAGTAGGCTTCTGTCATGCGAATCGCCGCCGAGGCCGGAGAAAAATAGGCCGACCCAGTCTTCAACAAGGCGACCACTTCGCCGCCGGCGTTGCGTACCCGCTTTTCGATCTCGGCGAGCCGTTGCGGCGATATCAGTTTTTCCACCGGCACACCGCCCACCAGGCACGTGCTTCTAACCGGCACCATGTCGTCGCCATGCCCGCCTAGCACCATGGCCGCCACGCTATTGACGGAAACGTTCAGCTCTTTGGCGATGAAAGAACGATAACGCGAAGAGTCTAAGATGCCAGACTGACCAACCACCCGGTTCCTGGAAAAGCCGGTGACCCGGTGCGTCAGCGTTACCATGGCGTCCAGCGGATTGGTCACAACGATGACGAAGCTGTTCGGCGCGTGTTTTTTGATGTTCTCCGCGACCGAACTAATGATCTTCGCGTTGGTCCCGACCAGGTCGTCGCGGCTCATGCCCGGCTTGCGCGCGATGCCGGCGGTCACGATGCAGACGTCGGCGCCCTCGATATCTTCGTATTTGTTGGTGCCGATAACGTTGCCGTCAAACCCTTCCACCGGTCCGGCATGCGAGAGGTCGAGCGCCTTGCCCTGCGGCAAGCCTTCGATCACGTCGAACAAAACCACGTCGCCCAGCCCCTTCAGCAAACAAAGGTGCGCCATGCTGCCGCCGATGTTGCCCGCGCCGATCAGCGCAATCTTCTTTCGTGCCATAATTCCCTCTACTCGACTTGAATCAAAGTTCTCTCCGAAACCCCTCAGCACTCAGCACTCGGTACTCAGCACTTCTTTACATATTCGCGATAATCGCGTCGCCAAAACCGGAACAACTGACCAGCTTAGCCCCAGGCATGAGCCGCTCGAAATCGTAGGTGACGGTCTTATTATTGACAGCGCCTTCGATACCTTTAATGATGAGATCCGCGGCCTCGGACCAGCCCATATAGCGGAGCATCATCTCGCCGGAAAGAATAACCGAGCCTGGGTTGACCTTATCGAGATCCGCGTATTTCGGCGCGGTGCCGTGGGTCGCTTCGAAGACGGCGTGGCCGCTGTCGTAATTGATGTTGGCGCCCGGCGCGATGCCGATACCGCCGACCTGCGCCGCCAGCGCGTCGGACAGGTAATCGCCGTTCAAATTCATCGTCGCGATGACGTCGTAGTCCCTCGGCCGAATGAGTGAGAACTGAAAAGTTACGTCAGCGATCGAATCTTTTATCAGCAGTTTTTTCTTCCACTTGCCGTCACCGTGGGTCGGCCACAGTTTGAGCGCCTCTTCGACTTCCTTTTTGATGTCATTTTGCTGGTCCGGCGACATCATGTCGAAGCCGGGGTCGATCGCCTTGGCGTTATCCTCCACGCTCAGGTTGGGGTTCTGCTCCTTGTTGCCCAGGATCCATGACTCGCGCTCGCTGACCGTCTCGTTGCGAAACTCGCGCTTGGCCAGGGCGTAGCCCCAATCCTTGAACGCGCCCTCGGTGTACTTCATGATGTTGCCTTTGTGCACCAGATTGACGTTTTTGCGCTTGTTCGCGAGCGACCATTTGATCGCCGCGCGCACCAATCGCTCCGTGCCTTCGACGGAAACCGGCTTCAGCGCGATCCCCGCGGTATCGGGGAAGCGGATCTTGGCATACTCTTTGGGGAAATTTTCTTTGAGAAAGGACTTAAACTTCTTATTCTCTTCCGTCCCGTTGATGAACTCGATGCCCGTATAAATATCTTCGGTATTCTCTCGAAAAATCACCATGTCCACGTATTCCGGATGCTTGACCGGAGAAGGCACGCCGTTGAAATAACGCACAGGGCGCAGGCAAACGTAGAGATCCAACAATATCCGGAGCGATACATTTAACGAGCGAAAACCACCGCCGATCGGGGTCGTGAGCGGACCCTTGATGCCTACGAGGAACTCGGTAAACGCTTGAACGGTTTCGTCCGGCAGCCAATTCTTGAACATCTTGAATGACTTCTCGCCGGCGTAGATTTCCATCCAGTGGATTTTCTTTTTGCCCTTGTAGGCCTTCTCCACCGCCGCGTCGAAAACCCGCGCCGAGGCGCGCCAGATATCGCGGCCCGTGCCGTCGCCTTCGATGAAAGGGATAATCGGATTGTCCGGCACCTGGAGTTGCTGATTCGCTCCCATCGTAATCTTCGCGCCGTCCTTCGGGACCTTCACGATCTTATATTCTGCCATAGCCTCCTCGCGTGCAAAAAAAGCCTAAGGGCCATGTCGCTTTCTCTCAATCCCTTAGGCCGTTTTTGGAAAATAAATTTTAACTTAAGAATGTCTAGCGGATTAGTCCCACTGAGTCAAGGTGCCTAAACTAATCGCTTTTCTCCTGCACCGGCCACTTTGCCAGACAACGCTTATCGAACTTTCTCGGATTCGGATATTCCTCGCGCCAAGCATGTCCTGAGCCTGGTCGAAGGAGCGCCAAGCATGCCCTGAGCGACGTCGACGGGACGCTAAGCGACAGGCCCAAGGCCTGTCATCCCGAAATGACAATGTTCCCCTTTGCGCCTTTGCGGGAGATATTCCGAGACCGACCGGTTCCGCCTCTTTTGGCTAGTTTAGAACGAGAAAACTACCAGCGATCTCAGAAGACCCTTTACTGAAG
>JACPFE010000187.1 GCA_016183145.1 Deltaproteobacteria bacterium
AGGCTGGTGGCGGAGAAGAAGATGGCTGCCGGGAATCCTTGTGCCGCCAAAAACCCGTGTGCGGCAAAAAACACATGTGCTGCTAAGAATCCCTGCGCAGGGAAAAACCCGTGCGCAACCAAGAAGAAGTAGGCAGATATCGGAGGGGATTCTGCCGCTTTGGAGGGAGGGCTGATCCTTTAAGCCCTCCCTTTTTTGCAACAATGCTTCGAGGAGTGTTACTCATGCCGGTCAAACAACCTTTGTTACTTTTGGCCGCCACCTTTGTGTGTGTCCTGTTTGCCAAGCCCACAATCGCACAGATGTCGGCCAAAAGGGGCGATCTTACAACGGGAAAAAATGTCTACAACGAGATCTGTTTTGCTTGTCACGGTGTCAAAGGCGACGGCAAGGGACCGAGCTGGTTCAACACAAAGCCGAGTCCCCAAGTATTCATAAATTCTGTGTACATGTCTCGGCTTACGGACGAGTACATGTTCAATGTCGTCAAGTACGGAAAACTGGCTGTTCTCAACAGACAGATTCCCAACAAAAAAATCGACTCCCTTGCCATGCCCGCTTTTGGCGCGGTGCTGGAAGACAACCAAATCCGAGAGCTAATTAAGTTTGAAAGGGCATTTAGTAAGGGAGGCCCCCAGTCGGCAGAGATGAGGGAGATTTTCGAGGCTGCGTGCATGGTTTGTCACGGAAAGCGCGGGCAGGGCGATGGTGAAAGAGCGAGCGCTATTCAACCGGCGCCAAAATATTTTGTCAGCGACGCCCAGCCCAGTCCCATGAATCTTACCGATCCTCAACTGATGGCGCGGTTTAATGATGACTTCCTTTTTTCGCTGATCAAGAAGGGAAAAATTGCCGCCGTTATGGAGGACAAGTTCGACACGATGCAACCATTCGGGCAAGTGCTAAGCGACAAGGAAATCTGGAGTGTGATCCGTTATGTCCGAGAAACATTCGTGAATTCAAACAAAGAGAAGGGGTATGCTGCTGAGAAAAGGAAGTAGATGCTTGGTATTATTCGCGTATGTGATGGCGGCCTCTGTCGAAGTCTTCGCCCAGCAAGCGAAGGAATTTCGTATAACGGCCAACGAGTTTTCTTTTAAGCCATCCAGCATTCAGGTTCCTCGAGGAGAGGTCAAAATTTCAGTCACCAATCGGGGAAAATTCCTTCATGGCCTCGCCATTGTGGGTCGGGATGAGAAGATCGGGTACATCGAGTCCGGTGAGACCGAGAGTCTTACGGTCAATTTCGATAAGGCAGGAGAGGCAATCTTCTATTGTCCCCAGCCTGGACATCGGAACAAGGGAATGGAGGGGAAGTTGACCGTAGGGAGATAACGGGCGTCACGAGTCTGCATCTGAGGCACAGCGAAAGCCGATCAAGATATGTTTGCTTTGAGGGGGACGGCCGTGCCTCATGGCGGCCCTGCAGGTGCCAGGCAGATCATCCCAGGAGCACCCTTTGACGGCATATTTTTTTTCATCCCAGCGCGTTGCCGTCCATTCAAAGACATTTCCAACCATGTCGTAAAGACCGTAAGGGGTTCTCCCCTGTGGAAAGCGACTCACAGGTGTGGTCGAGCCAAAGCGCTCTCCGCTGTTGAGATAGTCCGGATTCCAGTCGTTACCCCAGGGAAAAACACGCCCATCCGTTCCGCGCGCCGCCTTCTCCCATTCTGCGTCAGTTGGTAGGCGGTACCGGGGCTTCATCTTTTTGCCCATCCAGGCGCAATACGAGATGGTATCGTCAAGACTTACTAGGACCACAGGGTGGTCTTCGCGGCCAGCGGGGAAGGATCGGTTTTTCCAGAGAAACTCTTTTACCTTTTCATAAGGGTGGACCAGGAATCCTTGCCGTTGATAGGCTTCAGGAGAAATAAAGGGTTCAGGGTGCCTGGTCTCATCTACGAATGCCTTATACTGAGCGTTGGTAACCGGATACCGATCGATGCAAAAACTGGCGGTCTTCACTTTTTTTCGCGTCTCCTTCTCGTACCAGCCATATGCTCGGGTAACTTCCTTGTCCAACCGATAGGCATATTCTCTTTCCTCTCTCGTGCTGCCCATCCAAAACACCCCGGCAGGCACGTAGATCTGTTCTGGGACCCCGGGACAACCATTAGCATGAGGGAATTTCTGGGAGCCGCCCAGACCATCGCCCGTTAAAAGAAGGGCTGTGAGTCCGCCAATCAATAAATTGCCGCAAGAGTTCATAGAGCCTCAGGAATCTGCGCATGTACCTTACCCCAAACTTGTTATGTCAACCTAAGGTGAGCCTCTTGGCGCTCCCCCTAGAGCGTCAATACGCGCTTCCGTGCAAGATGCCGTGGGTAACGACTTCAAATAGGACGATTCCCAGGGTTGCAACAACGGAGCCTAACACAAGGTAGGTGCGACGACGCTCCAGCGAAGTCATCACGCTAAGCCCTCCATGCCCCTCGGCCTGCAAGCGGAGTTTCCGGGCGTGCCAGAGGGTATACAAGTTCGCGAGAGCCCCAAGGACAGCAAGGATAAGTATCGGAAGACGAACTGGTGCTTGGTCCAAAAACTTAAGCGCTCCGGATACGCCGAAGAGGGTCCCAACACCAAGCGCTACCGCTAAGGGACCGATCATCGTGGTCACCGCACAGGGCGCACCTAAAATTCCAAAGATGATGGCACCCCAATTCATGCTCTGGCTTGTCCTTGGATGCCCTGGGTCATCCAGCGGCGCGAACCGCTTGCTGGCATGCAATCGATAGGCGGTGACAGGATCTCGAAACCCCTTGAGCGCCAGGCGCTCAGCGGAAATATCGGGGAAGTCCGCTGCGATCTTCTCATAGGTGCTATGGTCAACTATGATTTCACCTGGTCCGGCTCTTGCCTCCAGCCGCGCTGCAAGATTCACGACATCGCCAATGGCCGTGTAATCTTTGCTGTCATCTGAACCGACCCGCCCGACGCGAGCCCACCCCGAGGCGATCCCCGCCGCGGCTTGCAGGTCAAGGCCGAAGCGTTCATGCAATGGCGCCAATTCCGACCGAAGCTCCGATGCTGCAGCCACAGCCCGTCTGGCATGATCTGCCTGTCGGACCGGCACGTTAAATAGCGCCATGACCGCGTCGCCCACATATTTGTCGATAAAGGCGCCATGCTTCACGAGAACATCACTGGCTTTGCGTAGGAACCCATCTACGACGTCATGCATCCGATCGGCTCCTAGCTCTTGTGTCAGCTCGGTGAAAGAAGAGAGATCGGCAAAGAGCACCGTCATGTCGACCAAATGCCCTTCCTCGATATGGGTATTGCATCGATTGCACAGGTTTGGATTGCGCGGGCTGCGCTTGATTCCCGCTGCGCGGAAGACAACACTCAGCGGACCCGACAGTACTGTGCCACAAAGGCTGCATTGGGGGACCAAGCTGGTCTGATCGTCGGTCATCTTTGTTGCCTCGATTACTCATCTACCCCTCTCGTAGTAATAAAAGTCCCTGCTGCCATCACCGCTAAGGGGCGAGAGAAATCCCACCGTCGCTTCTACTTTCCAGCCATGCCGTGTACCAGAGGTCGATAAGCATTTGGCTCGCGGCAGCAAGTCTCTCCTTAACAAACTGAAGAGATTCAGGGGTCGGCTGTGAAAACGCTCCCGCCTTATCCAGCTCATAGACTCTTTCCGTGTAGGAGTGAGTTTTCTTCTGCGAAAGGAGCGTGAAGACGGGAAGGGGTTTCGATCAGCTCTTGAAGATCTTCGGCCTTGATGTTGCGGACGAATTCAACCTCAAAACGGCGATGCAGTCCTTCATCCATGGCATAGTCCTTGGGATTTCCCCCAATCCGGCCATGGTGATGCGAAGTCGTGTGAAGAGGCTGGGATCCATCGCCGACATAATGGCCCAGCACACCCGCGTAGTATAGAATATTGAATTCAATAGCCCTCGTGTTGACGCCGCGCTCCACGGCGCTTCGGTAT